>CAZQAM010000368.1:0-2510 GCA_964591355.1 uncultured Oscillospiraceae bacterium | reverse complement strand
ACACCCTATCCTACACTCTTTCCCTACACGACGCTCTTCCGATCTATGGCGGTGGGCACGCCGGCCACAAAGGCCGTGCGGGCCAGTTCCCGCTCCCGGTGGATCTCGGGCAGGGCGTCGTCGCTGTGATAGACCTTCACGATGGTATCCCGGTCGATGCGGTATACCGTGCCCCGGGCGCCGCGGCCGATCACCTCGCAGCCCTCCACGGACAGCACGCGGTAGGCCTTTTTGACGTCCATGATTTCGGTAAAGCCCGTCATTTCCAGGATCTCGTACAGGGCGGAGGATACGTTGATCAAATGTGTATCGTCGATCTGGTGCTTGAGAGCCAGAATGATCCGCAGCCCGGCGCTGGAGCAGTACTGCAGGTCAACGCAGTCTATTTGAAGGCTCTGAGCGGGGTTTTCAGCGAGAATCGCCTGGATTTCCTGTTCCGCCTGACCTGCGTTTCCGGAATCGATGGCGCCATTGAGCGCGATCACCAGCGCGTCATTTTCTTTGCGGTGCGTCAACTGGATCATTTTGCCAAACCTCCAAAAATCTCATCAATCAGGGCGTGATATTCCTGCCAGGCGTCGGTTTCCTTCAGATCCTGGACCAGGCTTTCAATGGACCGGTAATACCAGGCGTGCAGGGCGGGATCCTTCTGATTGAAGGCCTGCCACATATTTTTGCTCCGTTTTTTCCGAAGCCTGCGAAGGGAGCGCAGATTGGAGAGCTTATCGGCCAGCCAAAGGATATGCATGCCTTCGTCCCCGGAGGATTTCAGCTTCTGCAGCGCTTCCTCTTTTCTTTCCATCCAGGTATCCCCGGGCTTCCGATGCCGCCGTTTATCCTCTGTTTCCGCATCCACCAGCGCAGCCACGCGGCTGCCGAACCGGGCTTCGATTTCTTCCAGGGTGACCCCCGCGTCCTCCACGGTATCGTGCAGCAGGGCGGCGGAGAGGACTTCGGGATCATCTGTCATGGTTCCGGCGACAGATGCCACTTCCATGGGGTGCAGAATAAAGGGCGTGTTGTCGATTTTCCGCACCATGCCGCTGTGGGCCCGGACTGCGAACGCAATGGCCTCATCCAGCATACCGTTTTGCTGCTTTTCTTCCATCTCATCTGCCTCACTTCATGCCGTGGGATCTTCCGCGGCTGCCAGGCTCGGGAAAGCCATATACTCATCGTAGACTAACGAATTTATTATATCAAGCCGCGCGGACAATAACAAGGGGAAAATGATACTTTTTTATTTGCTTTCCTCCGGCCCGGGACGCGGCAGGGAAGCATCCTTTTCCCGGCGTTCCCTGGATTTGCAGACTTGGATGAAATGGTGTATAATTTTCCCGCCGGGAAAACCGGGCACATCGTGGACAGGGCGCCGCGCCTGAGCTGAGACAGAGGGCTTTCCCATGGGGGAATGCCTGCATCGACGGCGGCATGGCCCGATGGATGATTGATCAAGAGGAGTGCGGATGGGGTTTCCATCCCGGTATAAAAGCGATGCAGAATACAGAACAGCGGTTTTCCTGGGGCTCGGTGCTGAGCGTATTCCTGGCCTCCGTGTGCTTCAGCACCGGCGGGCTGTTCATCAAGCTGGTGCCCTGGTCCGCCCTGGCCATCAACGGGGCCCGGAACCTGATCGGCTCCATCGTCATCGGCATTTATCTTTTGGCCACGCGCCACCGCGTCCGGATCAATGGGCCGATCCTCCTGGGCGCCTTTTCCCTGATCGGCGTCACCACCCTGTTTGCCTTGGCCAATAAGCTCACCACCGCCGCCAACGCCATCGTGCTGCAGTTTACCGCCCCGGCTTTCGTGATCCTTTTCATGGCGCTGCTGTTTCATAAAAAGCCCCGGAAGGCCGATGTGCTCACCTGCGGGGCGGTTTTCCTGGGTGTGTGCCTGTTTTTCGTGGACGGTATGCAGTCGGGCAATCTGGCGGGCAACATCATCGCCGTGGTTTCGGGCATCTGCTATGCGGGGGTCTTCATGATGAACACCAGCGAAAAGGCGGACGCCATTTCTTCGTGCTTCCTGGGCCAATTGGCTGCCGGGCTGATCTTTGCGCCCCTCTGCGTCCGGGAACAGGATTTTTCCCTTCCCGTGGTGGCTGCCGTGCTGGCCCTGGGCATCGTGCAGGTGGGCGGCGCGTATATCCTGTTTTCCCGGGGGATCCGGCATACCCCGCCGGTGACGGCCAGCCTGATCACCGGCATGGAGCCCATCCTGAACCCCATTCTGGTGGCAGTATTTTACGGGGAAAGAATATCCGCGCTGGCCGCGGTGGGATCGGTCATCGTGGTGGGCTCCATCGTGGCGTACAACGTGTGGCTGGCGAAAAGGCAATTGTAAATGGAGGCTTGACGGGGGGAAAAAAACGGACGGGGCGTTCTCTTTCGGAGAGCCCGAAAGAGAACCAGAAAGGGCGGCATTGTGACCGTTTCCCTGGCGGGTCTCAACGAGAAACATCGATATATCACGGCTCCCGGGCAGCGCGGTAAAACCGCGCGGCCTGT
>CAZQAM010000367.1:274-2515 GCA_964591355.1 uncultured Oscillospiraceae bacterium | reverse complement strand
TATCACCCACGGTTTCTGGTGTTACCATTTCATACAGCGTCATCCCTCGCTGCAAAACGCTCTGCACCGCGCCCGGTCCCTTGTATTTCAAAATGTGGTTGAAATTCTGTAATACTGCCTGTCCCTCGCAGGCTTCTGGATAAAGGGAACAAATCTAA
Organism: uncultured Oscillospiraceae bacterium; assembly: GCA_964591355.1. Taxonomy (GTDB): domain Bacteria; phylum Bacillota; class Clostridia; order Christensenellales; family Aristaeellaceae; genus RUG563. The sequence continues at coordinate 2,357 of CAZQAM010000367.1, read as the reverse complement.
TGGGCACTGTTAATCTTCTTTTTAGGTCCTTTTAACATCAAACAATTCAAGTGCAATTTGTATTGTTTCACCAACAGTTTGGGTGCCATGATTGCGACGTTCACAAAGGGCATCCATCATCATTAATAGCTTGTATTCTTCATCGGATATGGATAATGCTTTGTCTTCCCTTCCTCTCATATTGATTCTTTCTTGTGTTTTTTCTTCGACTTCTTTTCGTAAATTATTCGGATTCTTATCAATCCATTTTGAAGACACTTTCAGCATTTCTTCAATATTTCTGAATTGTCCAATCTCAATAATACTATGAAACATCAATAAGACTGATGGAAAGACAGTAATACTGCCGCTTCAACGGAACACTGCTATGGCTTTTTATCTTTTTTGTTTATAGTTGAGCATATGTATCAGAGTAACCGATACATATTTATACTGCGCAACAGCACCCGCAAAAAGAATCGTCCATGCCACCACTATGCCACAATGAGATTAACACTTATTTGTACGCATTAGTAAAGATAGCTATAAATCATGCATGTACTAGTATGCATAATTAGGCAACAATGCTAATTAGCACACAAAACCAGGAGATGAAATCTCCTGGCGTGGGGCTTGGGGCCGCGGAGGCCCCAGGGAAGCCCTGTTTCGTCATTCTTCGCGCCCTGTTTCGACCCCGGAGCGGGGCGCGTTTTTTTATACTGTTCCCGGGAGGCTGGAAAGGATGCGGGTCAACGGCGAGGCATATTTTCTGATCAACGGCTGGATGGATTTTCTTTCGCTTCTGCTGACAGCACGCCTGGCATCTCTCCGGTTCCGCCCGGGCCGCGCCGCGCTGGCGGCGGCTTTCGGGGCGGGATATGCGCTGTTGTCCTACGGCCTGTGGCCGGCACTGCGGAGTATACCGGTGCTGGCGGCGGCGGCCCTGATCATGGCGGCAGCCGTCTGGGGCGCCCGGGGCCTGAAAGCGTGCCCGCTGCTGCTGGCTTCCTGCATGATGCTCTCCGGCCTGGCGGATTTCCTGTGGAAGCGGGGCGTTCCGTCTCCGGGCATACTGACGGCATGCGGGCTGTGCGTGCTGTTTCTCATACGGTTATACGACCGCATCCGATCCGGGAGCGGGGAGAAACTGGCGCTCCGCATTTCCTGGCGGGGGCGCTCCGCATGCCTGCCGGCGCTGCGGGACAGCGGAAACCTGCTCAGGGATCCCGTGACCGGCCTGCCGGTCATCATGGCGCCGGCGCGCAGTATAGCGCCGCTGCTGCCCGGGGAGGAAATCCCGGCCGGCTGGACCGATTTGCCCCGAGGATTCAGGCTGATTCACGCCCGCACCGCGGCGGGAGAAGGAACGTATCCCTGCTTTCATCCCGATGCCGTAACCATCGTGCTTCACAGCCGCGCCGCCGATGCCGACGCGGTGATTGCCCTGTCGGATGGGGGCATTTCCCGGGCGCTGGTGCCCGACGCATTTTTTTGTAAGGAGGAGGTTGAATTTCATGCAGGCCTTTGATCTGCGCAAATGGATGCTGCTGGCGCTGGCCCGGCTCCGCGCCGGGGAATGCGGCTATATCGGCGGGGCCGATCCGCTGCCGCAGCCGCTGAAATATGAGGAAGAGATGCAGTTGGTGTCCCGGCTGCACCGGGACGACGGCACGGTGCGCTCCATCCTGATCGAAAGGAATCTCCGGCTGGTGGTGTTCATTGCCCGGAAATTCGAGCATACCGGTGTGGGCCTGGAGGATCTCATCTCCATCGGCACCATCGGCCTCATCAAGGCGGTCAATACCTTCAACCCCGAAAAGAAAATCAAGCTGGCCACCTATGCCAGCCGATGCATCGAAAATGAGGTGCTCATGTACCTGCGCCATACCAGCAAGCTGCGCTGTGAAGTCTCCCTGGATGAACCCCTGCGCACCGACTGGGACGGCAATGAGCTGCTTTTGTCCGACGTGCTGGGTACGGAGGGCGATTTGGTGTCCCGGGGGATCGAGGCGGATACGGAACGGCAGCTGCTCGTCAGCGGCCTGGCCCGCCGGAGGGCCGGGGGCCGGCGCGGCGGGGGGGTGGGGGGCGGGGTGGGGGGGGG
>CAZQAM010000367.1:0-264 GCA_964591355.1 uncultured Oscillospiraceae bacterium | reverse complement strand
CTGCTCGTCAGCGCCCTGTCCCGCCTGACGGCCCGGGAACAGCGCATCATGAAGCTGCGCTTCGGCCTGGACGGCGGGGACGAAATGACGCAGAAGGAAGTGGCCGATCAGCTGGGCATCAGCCAGTCCTATATTTCCCGGCTGGAAAAGCGTATCCTGAACCGGCTGCAGAGCGAAATGCTGAAAGCATCCTCGTGAAAGGGGGACGCTGGGGCTTTGCCCCAAGCCCCACCGGGGTGCGGGCCGCACCCCGGACCCCGCCGC
>CAZQAM010000366.1:2045-2515 GCA_964591355.1 uncultured Oscillospiraceae bacterium | reverse complement strand
CTGCGGCCGGTCCAGGCGCCGAAGGTGGCGTAGAGGAAGGGGCCCAGCACAGAGGCGAATTTGCCGAAGATATCAAAGAAGCCGAAAAACTCGTTGCTGCGCTCCTTGGGGATCAGCTTGCCAAAGTAGCTGCGGCTGACGGCCTGGATGCCGCCCTGCACTGTGCCAACCAAAATGGCCATAGCCCAGAAAAGGATGGTGGAGCGGGCAACGGCATGGCGGAATGCAGCGATGGTTTCCTGACGGCTGCCCAGGAACTGGGTGAAGGTCAGTATCACCCGTTCCACTTCGGGATTGCCGTTTTCCTCCAGCGCGTAGCCGGCTATGGCTGCTTCGGCCTTTTCCCGGGCGTCTTTCTCCGTAAAGAACGCGGCGCACTGATCCCGCAGGGCAATGGCCTGTTCATCGGTGAGATCAGAGAGCGGCTGCGTGTACTCCGCCTGCAGCGCTTCTTCGTATGCCTGCTGGTG
>CAZQAM010000366.1:0-2035 GCA_964591355.1 uncultured Oscillospiraceae bacterium | reverse complement strand
CTGCGGCCGGTCCAGGCGCCGAAGGTGGCGTAGAGGAAGGGGCCCAGCACAGAGGCGAATTTGCCGAAGATATCAAAGAAGCCGAAAAACTCGTTGCTGCGCTCCTTGGGGATCAGCTTGCCAAAGTAGCTGCGGCTGACGGCCTGGATGCCGCCCTGCACAGTGCCAACCAAAGTGGCCATAGCCCAGAAGAGGATCGTGGAGAGGGAAACGGCGCTCTGGAAGTTCCGGATGGTTTCCGTTTGACTGCCCACGAATCGCGCGAAGGTATCCAGCACCTTTTCCACCTCGGGGGAGGCTTTTTCGTCGTCCGTATACTTAGCCAGCTCCTGCGCCAGCTTCTCTTGGGCGTTTTTATCGGTGAAATATCTGCTGGCCGCGTCTCGCAGGGCGATGGCGTTTTCCTCTGTCAGATCGGCCAGGGGCTCGGTGTATTCCGCCTGCAGCGCTTCTTCGTATGCCTGCTGGTGCGGCTCCAGGGAGAAGCCCATATAGAAGCCTACCACGCAGATCAGGGTATAGACGATAATGGCGCCGATCAGGGCTTTCCGGGCGGTGATCTTCGCCGCCAGATTGGCAAAGAGGATGGAGCAGGGCATGGCCACGACCTGGGTCACCAGCAGCGCCAGAATCATGCCCACCGTGCCCAGGCCCAGCACGGTGCCGTAAGCAGTGGAAATGCTGATGATGGTGCCAACGCCGTCGATGTAGAAGAAATAGGCCAGCACGAACAGAAACAGACCCTTCCTGCTGAAAATATCCCGGGCGGTACGGCCGATATTGCGGAAAACCTGGCCCACGGAATTTTCCTTTGTCCGCTCGATATAATGCTCCTGTTCCACGTTTTTCAGGAACGGAATGGAAAACACCAGCCACCAGACGCTGGTGATGATGATGGAGAATTTCTGAGCGATGGGGTTGGAATAGCCCAGGATCAGCAGCACGGCGATGGAAAGAACGAAGGGGATGGTGCTGCCGCCGATGTAGCCCATGGCGTAGCCCCAGGAGGATACTTTGTCCATCCTTTCGTCTGTGGTGACGTCGGTGAGGAAGGAATCATAAAAGAGGCAGGAGGAAGAAAAGCCGATGCGGCTGAGAATATAGCCTGCCAGCATCAGTTTCCAGTTGTTCATGACCAGCGCGATGGCGAAGGTGAAAACCACGCCCATCAGCATGGAAACAGTGAACAGCTTCTTTTTCATTCCTTTGAAATCGGCCACAGCTCCCAGAAGCGGCGCCAGAATGGCCACGATAAACGTGGCGATGGACGTGCCGTAGCCCCACCAGATATCCCCGTCGGCTCCGGCAATGGAGACGAAGATGGTGGGGAAAATAGCGGCCATGATGTTGGTGGCATAAATGGAGTTGGCCCAGTCGTACATGATCCAGCTCCATTCGTTCACCGAAAAGCGTTTCTTTTTCCGGGTTTCCGCGTTCAGCATGGTATCCTCTCCTCATTCGTTTGCTATTCATTTGTAAACACAAAGGTATTATACGAAAAAACGGGGAATTTGACAAGCGAAAGGCGGAATAACCTGCCGGAAAATTATGCACGGACGCGCCACACACGGGACTGGAAATTGATGGAAAGGAAAAAAACAGCACAGATTGCCAGACCCTAAAGAATGCCTGGGCGGAAAAAAAGAACGCCTGACGGAGGAATGGAAGATTCAGGAAACTGCGCTTTGAATTGCCATTCATTCCCAGCAAAACAGACCGGATTCCAGGAACGGAAATGGGAATTCTTCCGTAAAGTGGGTGAACGGCCAAGGCCGGGAACATCAAAAACCAAGGAGGAATTTCCCATGAACAGCAAAAAATCCTTCCGTCTCCTGTCCGCACTGCTGGCAGCGGCCATGCTTTTGACACCGCTGGCGGTTTCAGCCAGCGAATACGCCACCGTCAAAGGCGGCGGGCTGAATCTGCGGGAAAAAGCATCTCTGCAGGCCAAAGTGCTGGGGCAGTACTGGACGGGCACCCGGATCGAAATCATTGAAAAGGGCGATGAATGGTGCAAGGTAAAGGTGGCCGGCAA
>CAZQAM010000365.1:0-2517 GCA_964591355.1 uncultured Oscillospiraceae bacterium | reverse complement strand
GAGATAATGAGCGGTGACTGGAGTTCAGACGTGTGCTCTTCCGATCTTGATCAGAATGGAGAAAACAAACAGGGAAAAGCCGATATAGTAGATCGTGTTATACGAGTACGGATTATACTGCATCTGCTTAAAAAGCGCATCGACAAGCAGAATGAGCACGCCCGTCCAGTACAGGTCCAGCGTCAGGCTGATCAGCGCTTCGCTTTCCTTTGTTTCCCAAAGCAGCAGCCCGGCAATGATGGCCGCGGCGATCGCTGTCGGGATCAGGATATTGTACAGCTTCGGCTTTTTATCCCTGGTATCGAATTTCATAGGATCCCCCTCGCGCAGGCTTTTTCTTTCGGCTGCCGGGCGGAAAATCAGTATCCCAGTTCCCGGTTCACCACGTGAAGGGGCGGCTTGCCCTGCAGAACAAGCGCAAGGTTCCCGATCACGAAATCCGTCACCCGGGTATAATTGATGCCGGCCTTGTATCCGCCGGAAACGTGGGGGGTCAGGAAGACCCGCGGCGCTGTCCATAAGGGATGCCCTTTGGGCAGCGGCTCCGGATCCATCACATCCAGGCAGGCGGCCCGCAGATGCCCGTCTTTCATCACCCGCAGCAGATCCTCCGTCACGATGGCGCTGCCGCGGCCCACATTGAGCAGGATGGCGGTTTTTTTCATCAGCCGGAGCCGGCGCTCGTCAAACATGCCGCATGCTTCGCTTGTGCCCGGCAGGCTCAGGGCCACCACATCCATCATCGGCAGAAGCTCGTCCATCCCTTCCGGCGTCACCAGCTTCTCCACAAAATCCGGCTGATCGTGGAGGGTGCGCCGCACGCCCCAGCAGACGGCGCCCAGGGCCGCCGCCCGCTTCAAATAGGCCGTCCCGATGGCGCCCATGCCCACGGAAAGCACCCGGGCGCCCTCCATGCGGATCACGTCGTCCAGCAGTTCCCAATCCTGCCTGTCCTGCATCTGCAGATATTCCGGCATGCGCTTCATGGCCATCAGGGTGGTGGTCAGCATGTGTTCCGCCATGGCGTCCCCGTACGCGTTGGCATTGGCCAGCATGATTTCAGGGGGAAGCCAGGCATAGCCGTTGGCGCCCGCGCTGTACAATTGCACAAAGCGGAGCCGGGGCATTTTTTCCACCAGTTCCCGGCTCACGTGGCCTACAACAATTTCCGCGTCCCGGCAGTCCTCCGGCTTAAGATCCTCCGCTTTCTGCGCGAAAACCACGCTGCAGTCCGGAAGCTGCCGGAATTTTGCCATATACTCTTCCGTGTGAGAGCCGATAACGATCAATTTGGTCTGCATCCGCGATGCTCCTTTCGCTTTTGTGCTGATCCAACGCCGCGGTCCGTCACAGCTTCCGGATGGCGGCGATCTCGCCTTCCGTTACCGTCACGACCACCGTCCTTTGATGGGTGTAGATCACAAAGCCGGCGGGGGATCCCCCGGGCTTTTTTACATGCTTGCGCAGCGTATAATCCACCGGGACGGCCGCGCCCTTGCCCCGGGAATACCAGGCCGCCAGCTGCAGGGCGGTTTTCAGCGCTTCGGAGGACGCCTCCTCTCCCCGGATGATCACATGGGAGCCCGGCATGTCCTTGGCGTGCAGCCAGGTTTCATTTCCCTTCGCCGCGCCGGTGACCCGGTCGTTCTGGGTGCTGTTTTTCCCCACCAGGATCTCCGTCCCGTCCAGGGCGGCAAAGCGCAGCGGCGCGCTTTCCTGCGCTTTCATGCGCTTTTTCACCGCCGGAGGACGCAAAATCCCCGCGCCCTCCAGCGTTCTTCGCACGTCGGCAAGATCCCGCTCGGTTTCGCTCTCCTCCAGATCAAACAGCGCCTGTTCCAGCAGGGCGATTTCCCGCAGTGTTTTTTCCTTCTGTTCGGCGGCCATGCCCCGGGCGGCGCGGAGCTTGCGGTAGCGCTTGAAATATTTCTGGGCGTTCTGGGCGGGGGTCAGGGCCACGTCCAGATCGATCCACAGGGTGCCGCCGCCGGGATCATAAAAATTCTGCAGTTCCACCCGGTCCGCGCCCCGGGGCACCAGATAGCCCTGGGCGGTGAGCAGTTCCCCCGCGATGCGGAATTCCTCCATCCGGGCGCCGGCCATGATCTCCTCTTCCTGCTGGGCCAGCTTCTTTTCATCCCGCTCCAGATGGGTTTTCAGCGTATGCCGCAGGGCGGCGGTTTTCTGGTTCATCCTTTCCCTTTGATCCCTGCCGGCAAAAAACGCGTCCAGGGCGGCGGACAGGGTGGGATAGGGCTTTTGCAGATCCGTATCCAGGCTGAGGTAAGGGTAGGGCAATACATCGGCCATCAGGCCGTCAGGATCCATCTGCACCGTAGGCCGGAAAAGCTGCGGCAGCCGGCGGAAGAATTCGCACACCGCCCGGGAAAGCTCCTCCGCTTTCATCTCCGGCACTTCAGCCCGGTGCCGCCCCGTGACGCGGAAAGCGATCTCCTGGGCCGCCGCCGGCGAAAGGCCCCGGATGGCGGCCGCCAGCGCCCTGTCCAGGGGGCCGGT
>CAZQAM010000364.1:0-2522 GCA_964591355.1 uncultured Oscillospiraceae bacterium | reverse complement strand
CGCGATGGAATCTCGTGACTGGAGTTCAGACGTGTGCTCTTCCGATCTGTTTGGGGCCGAAGAGGCCCCAACGTCACCTTCCGCTTGCCATACGCAGGAAAATCTGCTGGCGATCAATCATAGCGCTCGTCGATGACCCGCTTGGTTTTCTTTTCGCTGCGGGGCAGCAATCCGTTTTCCACCACCTTCACCAGAGGCGTAAAGCCGATGGCGCTCTTGACCTTGGCGGCGATCCGGTCGGCCAGATCCAGGAAATTGACGGAGCCGTTGGTTTCCACGTAGATCCGCATGGTATCCTTGCCGTCCAGATGGGAAATGCGGATCTGGTATTCGCTGGACACTTCGGGGAAAGCCTTGAGGATCTCTTCGATCTGGCTGGGGAACACGTTGACGCCCTTGATTTTCATCATATCGTCGGTGCGGCCCATGATGGTATCCAGCCGGGGATGGGGGCTGCCGCAGGGGCATTCGCCCGGGATGATGCGGCTCAGATCGTGGGTGCGGTAGCGGATCAGCGGCGCGCCTTCCTTCACCAGCGTGGTGATAACGATCTCGCCCATTTCCCCGTCGGGCACGGGCTTCAGGGTGACAGGATCGATGATTTCGATATACAGATAATCGTCCCAGTAATGCATGCCGGTATTGTACTTGCAGTTGATGCCGATGCCGGGGCCGTAGATTTCGGTGAGGCCGTAAATATCGTACAGCTCAATGCCCAGGCCTTCCGAAATGCGCTGGCGCATTTTTTCGCCCCAGCGTTCGGAGCCGATGACGCCTTTCTTCAATTTGATCCGGTTTTTGATGCCACGCTTTTCGATTTCCTCCGTCAGCAGCAGCGCGTAGGAGGAGGTGGAGCACAGAACGGTGGAGCCCATGTCCTGCATCATCTGCAGCTGCTTTTCGGTATTGCCGGGACCCATGGGGATCACCATGGCGCCCAGCTTTTCCGCGCCGTTCTGGAAGCCGATGCCGGCGGTCCACAAGCCGTAGCCGGGGGTGATCTGGATGCGGTCGCGTTTGGTGATGCCGGCGTATTCGTAACAGCGGGCGAACATGATGGCCCAGTCATTCACGTCCTTGGCGGTATAGGGGATGATGACGGGCAGCCCCGTGGTGCCCGAAGAGGAATGGATGCGCACGATCTCCTCTTCCGGCGCGGTCATCAGCCCCAGGGGATAGGCGTCCCTCAGGTCGCTCTTTTCGGAGAAGGGCAGCTGTTCGAAATCTTCCTGGGTGGATACGCTTTGAATGCCGGCGGCGGCCAGCTTTTTTCCGTAGAAGCTGCCGGCGGATACCAGGGCGTTGATCTGACGGTTGACCAGGGCGATCTGTTCCTGAGAAATGCGCATGTCGGGTTCCTTCTTTCTGTCAAGTATTCTGCCCGGCAAAGGCCAGGGCTTTAAAATTCAGTTCATGGAATTTGGGCGGGATCTTTTCCACAATCGCCTGGCGGATATCTTCTTCTTCCAGGCCCAGCACGCCGCTTTGCAGGGCAGCCCCCAGCATGATCAGGTTCAGCACCTTAGCGGAGCCCACTGCCTGCAGGGCCGCTTCTGTATCCACGATCATGAGGTTTTTTACGTGATTGCGGAGGAAAGACAGCATGTCTTCCGCCTGATAGATTTTTCCGCTCAGCGTGGCGGTGACGGGCATCACCGGGCGGCTGCTCACCACCACGTGGCCGCCCTCCTTCAGGTACGGCAGCATCCGCACCGCTTCGCCGGGCTCAAAGCCCAGGATCAGATCGGCCTCGCCCCGGGCGATCATGGGGGAATACACGCTTTCGCCCAGGCGGAGATGGCTGAACACACTGCCGCCCCGCTGGGCCATGCCGATGGTTTCGGCGCTCATGACCGGCCAGCCCTTTTTCATGGCGGCGGCGGAAATCAGCCGGGAGGCCAGCACGGTGCCCTGGCCGCCCACGCCGCAGAGAATGATGTTTTTACGCATGCTCCCCACCTCCCTGGATGGCGTTCACCGGGCACAGCTGGGCGCACAGGCCGCAGCCGGTGCACTGGGCGGGATCGGCCGCGGCTTTCTTGCCCTCAAAGGTCAGGGCGGGGCAGCCGATTTCCCGGATGCATTTTTTGCAGCCGATGCACTTTTCTTTGTCAATGCTTACCCGCCCCTGGGGCTTGGCGAGCACCACGCAGGGCGAGCGGAAGATCACGGCTTTCACGCCGGGAAGGCCGGCCACGCGGCGCACCGTTTCCACCGCCAGGGCGTGGTCCAGGGGATCCACCGTTTCCACGGTTTCCACCCCGATGCCCCGGAGCACACGTTCAATGCTCACTTTTTCCACGATCTGCCCCATCATGGTCCTGCCGGTGCCGGGATGGGGCTGATGGCCGGTCATGGCGGTGGTGGAATTGTCCAGCACGACCAAAGTGAATTCAGCCTGGTTGTATACGGCGTTGATGACGCCGGGAACGGCGGAAGCAAAGAAGGTGGAATCCCCCACAAAGGCAAAGCATCGGGTATCGGGCTCTACGTGGGAGATGGCCTGGGCGATGCCCAGCCCG
>CAZQAM010000363.1:0-2528 GCA_964591355.1 uncultured Oscillospiraceae bacterium | reverse complement strand
CGAAGAATCTCTTTGCATCTTTTTCATTCAATCTTTTAGATGCGATATAGTATGATATCGCCGGGAAAGGGGTGCAGGGATGAACCTCAAGCAACCGCCTGTGGCGGAAATTTTGCTTGAGGTGAGATCAGCCGAAACAAGCAATGTCCGCTGCGCGGACTTGCGACGATTGAGGCTGCGGACAGAAAGTCCCCTGCCGCGGAGCCCGAGGCCGCGGAGGCCTCGAGGGCTCCCCTTCCGCGGGCATGTCTCAGGCGTCCTGGCGGGCTTCCTGCTCCGCCTGGATTTCGGGGAAGGCGGAATACATGGGTTTGACATCCGAGGGAGATTTGGAGATCTTCCGTGCCGAATAATTCTTCGTGATTTTCAGCACCAGCCCGGAGAGGCAGACCACGCCAATGAGGTTGGGAATGGCCATAAGGCCGTTGAAGGTATCGGATACGTCGATGGCCAGGGAAGCGTTGATGACGGCGCCCACCAGGATCATGCAAAGGAAGATGATTTTATACACGATAGTGGCTTTGGTGCCGAAAATGTATTCCCAGGCCTTGGTGCCGTAGTAGCTCCAGCCCAGGATGGTGGTGAAGGCGAAGAGGGAGACCGCGATGGCGATGAAGATACCGCCGAAGGTGCCGAAATTGCTGGTGAAGGCTTCGGTGGCAAGGCCCAGCTTGGTAACGCCGGAGAGGGAGGCGCCGCTTTCCAGATCCACCACGCCGCTGGTGAGGATCACCAGGGCGGTGCAGGTGCACACGATGATGGTATCGGCGAAGACTTCAAAGATGCCCCACAGCCCCTGCACCACGGGCTCCTTCACATTGGAGGCGGAGTGCACCATGACCGAGGAGCCCAGGCCGGCTTCATTGGAGAACACACCGCGCTTGAAGCCCCACTGCATGGCTTGCGCGATCACCGCGCCGCCCAGGCCGCCGGCGGCGGACTTGAAATTGAACGCACCGCGGAAGATGGCGGAGAAGGCGGAGCCTACTTTGGAAATATTCATGATGATAATGATCAGGGAGCCGATGATAAAGAACAGCGCCATGAAGGGCACGATGCGCTCGTTGGTGGTAGCGATGCGCTTGAGGCCGCCGATGATGACCAACGCCGCCAGGACCACCACCACAATGGCGGTGACCAGGGATACGGTGCTGCCGCCGCCGGGCACCAGGGTGGTGATGCTTTCGGTAATGGACACGACCTGGCCCATATTGCCGATGCCGAAGGATGCCAGCACGGCAAACACGGAAAACAGCCCGGCCAGGATGCCGCCGAACACCTTGCCGTATTTCATGTTGCCCACGCCATCCTTGAGGTAATACATGGCGCCGCCGCTCCATTCGCCCTTCTCATTGCGCCGGCGGAAGTAGATGCCCAGCACGTTTTCGGAATAATTGGTCATCATGCCCACGATGGCGGCGATCCACATCCAGAATACCGCGCCGGGGCCGCCCATGGTGATGGCGTATGCCACGCCGGCGATATTACCCGTGCCGATGGTGGCGGACAGCGCCGTGCACAGGGCCTGGAACTGGGATATGGAATGCCGGTCGCTGGTTTTGTGGATGCTTTTGTTGCTGAACAGGCCGCCGATGGTATTTTTCCACATGTGCCCGAAACGGCGGAACTGGAAGCATTTGGTCAGCACGGTCATCAGGATGCCGGTGCCGATCAAAAGCACCAGGGCGGGCACGCCCCAGACGATGCCGTTGACGGCGCTGTTGATGTTGGTTATGCTTTGAAGCAGGTTGTCCATGGTTCTTCCATCATCCTTCCATAAAAATAAGAGTCCGCCGAAGCAGAACTCTCTCAACGAAAAGGCCTATTGACGCCGCCCCAAAGGGAACACCGCTCTGTCCTTTTGCCTGAGAGATTAGCCGCCAAGCGGCTTTGCACCTTCGGCACCCGGCCTTTTGCCGGGATTCTCCAGAGTGTCATCCGCGTGCAGTCCCCGCCGCGCAGTGCGGCACCTGAGAGTTTTACTCCTTCGGTTACCTTTCCGGGTATTTCCTGCAGGCTTCCCATGACCTGAACATCTTACAGCGGCGGGATTTCCCGGTCAATACGCGGAAAGGGCGTTTTCTGTATTTTCCCTGTATTTCCTGCTCCCGGGCGGCATTGCGTCCCCTGTGAAAATATGGTATATTAAAACCAGAAACCTGATGAGAAGGAAGAGGATGGAAAGGAAGAGGCGCCATGCTGAAGGAATGCGGCTTTTACAGGGGCGTGAACCTGGGGGGCTGGATGAGCCAGTGTGATTATTCTAAGGACAGGCTGGATCGTTTTATTACGGAAAAGGATATCGAAACCATTGCCCGCTGGGGGCTGGACCATGTGCGCATCCCGGTGGATTACAACGTGCTGGAGGACGGGAAAGGCGGATATCTGGACGCGGGCTTTGAAAGGATCGTCAGGGCCATTTCCTGGTGCCGCAGGCAGGGGCTCAACGCCGTTATTGATCTGCACAAGACCGCCGGTTTTTCTTTTGACGCGGGAGAAAAGGACGCAGGCTTCTTTGACAGCGAAAA
>CAZQAM010000362.1:0-2538 GCA_964591355.1 uncultured Oscillospiraceae bacterium | reverse complement strand
CACCCTATCCTACACTCTTTCCCTACACGACGCTCTTCCGATCTCGATCCGGTTCTTTTTGAGCCGCCGGCGGAAGCGGATGTTGGCGAAGGCAAACCACGCGGCAACCCCGGCCGTCCCCGTCAGATAGACGTACAGGACGGTGTGGGCGAGGCGGCCGTAATACAGATCATGGTTCAGGCGGTTGGTCAGCTTTACGATGGGCTGATCATTGACTTCGGCGAAAGTTTTTCCCGCATTGATTCCGCTGTTCACCGCGCGGAGGTTCACTTGATTCACTGCGTCGTTGAAGCGTACCCGGATTTGCCCGGCGATGGGCCGGATGTGGGCCTGATCGAAGTTATAGGGCGTATGGATTTCGTGAATGATGGGATTGGGCAGCGCCAGGGGGCACAGGAGCCTGATGGCCACCAGCAGCCAGGCAAAGCAGATCACCCGGCTGCCCAGCTGCCTGCGGAAAAATTTTCTGACCAGGAGCATCAGCACAATGGCGATGGAGGCGATGATGGTGCTCTCCAGCAGAAAATTATAGATCGCCGCGGTGCGCATTTACTTTCCCTCCTTTCTGAGCATGTCGATAAGCTCCTGCATTTCCTTCACCGTGATTTCCCCGGAATCCACAAGGGTGTTGATGAGCAGGGACGCGCTGCCGGAGAATACGTGAGAAAGGAATTTTTTTGTCTGTTCCGTGGAAGCCTCCGCCTGGGATACCAGCGGCGCGTAGGCTTTTACAGCGCCTGATTCATCCACCGCTACCGTGCCCTTTTCCTCCATGCGCTTGAGCAGGGTGATCACCGTATGGCGGGTCCAGCCGGTTTTCTCTTCCAGCGCTTTGGTGATCTCGCTCATGGTGCGGGGCGATTTGCCCCATAACACCTCCAGGATCTTCCATTCCGCTTCTGTACAATTGACGGGCATCGCATATGCCTCCTTTCAGAGAAAAGGTAAACAGCTGTCTACTTGAAGAGTATACACTTGTCTACCCGTGCTGTCAAGGGGTTGAGTTGTAACAAAATGCAGCCGCAATTTTTCCGCGGCCGTCCCTTCCCGGGGCAGCGGCATTTTGCGGGACGGGAAACAGGACGAAAAGGGTCGGACGATTCCGTGCCGTCTTTCCGTCATATTTCCGTTTCCCGGGAATATACTATAGCTGTGGGCTGATTTTCCCGCCGCGGGCTATGCTTCTATCCGTCTTCCCCGCCGCATATGCTTGAGGCAGGAAGGGGGAAGAAACCCATGATCAAGCAGGTGCAGGCAGAAAAAGCAATGGCGGCAATCGAAAAAACGCGGCGGCCCTTCGGCGTGATCCCGGCGCTGGCGCTGCTTTTGATGGTTGGCGCGGTGTATATGGCCAGGGTGGACAGCGCCGAGGTCCTGGCCCGGAAGCGGGAATTGCCCGTGTATTCCGTGGAGCGCGGCGACAGCCGCATCGCCATCAGCTTCGACGCAGCCTGGGGCGGCGACAAAACGGAAAAGATTCTGGATATCCTGGATGAATATCAGGTCAAAACCACGTTTTTCCTGGTGGATACATGGACGCAGAAATATCCGGATCTGGTGAAAATGATCCATGACCGGGGCCATGAAATCGGCAATCATTCCACCACCCATCCGCAGATGAGCAAGCTGTCTGCAGAGCAGATAAGGAAAGAATTGCAGGTCATGTCGGATCATCTGGAAGCCATCACGGGGGAAAAGCCCTCGCTGTTTCGGCCGCCCTACGGGGACTACAATAATCAGGTGATCCTCACTGCCCGGGAGGAGGGCTACATCCCCGTTCAGTGGAGCGTGGATTCGCTGGACTGGAAAAACAAAGGCGTTCAGGATATGGTGAACAGGGCCACGAAAAAGGTGGGCAGCGGCGATATCGTGCTGTTTCACAACGATTCCAGATATATCCTGGATGCGCTGCCCACGATTCTCAAAAGCTATCAGGAGCAGGGGCTTCATGTGATCCCCGTGGGGGAGATCCTGCTTCAGGGGAAAACAACCATCGACACGCAGGGAAGGCAGCACCCTGCGGATACAGTACCGGAGGTGCGCTGAATGGATACGGAGAACAACCTGCTGACCCTTTGCGGCGTCATCGAAACAGAACCCGTTATGGATCATGAAGTATTCGGTGAAAACTTCTATCGCCTGGATCTCAGCGTGCCGCGTCTGTCCGGCGCGCAGGATCTTTTGCCCGTCACCGTCAGCGAGCGGCTGATGAACAGCCAGGTGACCCCCGGGGTGCGGGTGGGCATCGTGGGGCAGCTGCGCTCGTACAATAAAATCATGGGCGGCGCAGGCCGGCTGCTGCTCACGGCCTTTGCCCAGCGCCTGGTGGCGCCCGATGAAACCGAAAACCCCAATATCATCCGCCTGACGGGCTCCATCTGCAAGCCGCCGTCCTTCCGCACTACGCCTTTCGGGCGGGAAATCACCGATCTGATGCTGGCGGTGAACCGGGCTTTCGGCAAAAGCGATTATATCCCCTGCATCGCCTGGGGCAGGACCGCCCGGCCTTGGGCGTCGCTTACGCCACGGCCGAGCTCG
>CAZQAM010000361.1:0-2549 GCA_964591355.1 uncultured Oscillospiraceae bacterium | reverse complement strand
GAAACAAGCAATGTCCGCTGCGCGGACTTGCGCCGATTGAGGCTGCGGACAGGCGTCCCCTGCCGCGGAGCCCGAGGCTGCGGAGGCCTCGGCCGTTCCCCTATCGCGCCTCATACTATTTCTCGTCTAAAAAATTGAAAGATTCGGGATGGATTTTTTGTCCTGGCAAAGCTGAATGAAGGGAGGCGTAGCAGCGCTACGTTGACCGGAATGAAGCACTGCCAGGGCGGAAAAGACGCCCGAAGATTCAATGTTTTAGACGCGAAATAGTATCAGTTCTCCTCCTGTTTCTTCTGCTTCCACGCTTCCTTATACGCCCGTTCGATGGCGTTGTCGGGAACGCGGCGGTTTTGTTTTTCCAGGAAGGCGGCGATGCTGCCCTGGGCCTGGATCACTTCCCGCCTGAATTCCCGGGCGGAAGTGCGCAGCGCGGCGTTGCCCAGGGCGATCAATTGCTCCGGGCCGTCGGAAGTCACGACGCGGACCCGGGCGCTGCCCCGGGCCTCATAGGTGGTTTTTTCGATAAACGCGTCCGCCGTCTGAGTTTCGCGGGTATAAATCACGAAAATGTTGCTGTATTTTTCCACGGAGCCTGGATTGCCCGGCACTTTATAGGCGTCAAACACAATGACCACGGGTTTTCCTGTAATACCGGAAAAATTGCACATCAGATCCATCAGCCGCTTCCGGGCCAGGTCGATGCTGTCCTGCATCAGGGCTTTCATTTCTTCCCAGGCAAAAAGCACGTTATAGCCGTCCACCAGCAGGATTTCCCGCTGCACTGCCGCCAGGCCGTCCGATGGCGGGGCTGAGGAAAAATCCTGTTTCGCCGGCGCAAACAGCTGGCGGGATTTCACCGGGCCATAGGTGCGCTCGAAAATGGCCATCAGCTCCTGGTCTTCTTCCCGGGTGCCGCGGTACGCCGTAACCCGGGGCGGCGGAGCAGGAGCGTTTTCGGCCAGGCGCTGCTGCCGGATCTCCTTTTGCAGGGGCAGATGCATGTAATCTTCCACCTGATCCCATTTCACGGGAAAGCCCGCGCCATGGGCACAGAATACGGAATCCGCCGGATCATCGGTGTCCCGTTCCGGATCGTAGCCGGTTTCCGCTATCACTTTTTCGGCGTTCCGGCAGGGACGGTAAGAATCGAAGGCCGCCGTCATGCGGCCCCGGCCCCGGGTAAAGGCCGACAGCTGCCGGCCGTAGGAGGCGCAGGCGGACGCGGGCGCCGTAGCCAGGACGCGCCGGAAGCCGTCCCCGGTTTCCTCCGGCGCCTCGAAGGCCCCGCCCATCATGCTCACATCGCTCATGACCCTGCCGATGTTTTCCTCCGGCACGGTGATTTCCAGCGTCACATACGGCTCCAGCAGCTGGCACTTTGCTTTCATCAGCCCCTGCCTGACCGCCCGGTAGGTGGCCTGCCGGAAATCGCCGCCCTCAGTATGCTTGAGGTGCGCCCGGCCGTTCACCAGCGTCATGCGCAGATCGGTAAGCGGCGCGCCGGTGAGCACTCCTTTATAGACTTTTTCCCTCAAATGCGTCAGGATCAGCCGCTGCCAGCTGAGGGCCAGATCATCGGTGGACAGGGCGGTGCCGATTTCCACGCCGCTGCCCGGCGGCAGGGGCGAGAGCAGGATATGCGCTTCGGCGTAATGGCGCAGCGGCTCATAATGCCCCACGCCTTCCACCGGCTCTAAAATGGTTTCCCTGTACAGAACGCCGCTCTCCCCAAAGGTTACCTCCAGCCCAAACCGGTCCTTCATCTGGCGCTTCAATACCTCCAGATACACATCCCCCATGGAATGGATGCGGATCTCCCGTTTGGCTTCTATGTATTCCACCTGCATCAGCGGCTCTTCTTCCTCCAGCGCCTTCAGGCAGTCCAGCGCGTAATGGAGATCGGCCCCGGCAGGCAGCATCAGGCGGCAGGCATAGCAGGGCTGCAGGAACCTTTCCTTCCGGTCTGTTTCCGCGCCCAGGCCGTCTCCCGGCAGCGCCCGGCTCAGGCCCACCACGCAGCAAAGCTGGCCGCTTTCCACCTGCTGCACCGGCGTGTACTTTGCGCCGGAATACAGCCGGATCTCCGCCGCCTTCTCTGCCCAGACCGCCTCCCCCGCTTCATTCCGCAGCGTCAGCATGTCCCGCACTTTCAATTGCCCGCCGGTGACTTTCATAAAGGTGAGCCGGGCGCCCTGGGGATCCCGGGCCACTTTGTACACCTGCGCGCCGAATTCCGGGGGATACTGCTTCCCCGGGTCGTATCCGGTAAGGAAATCCAGAAGCTTCCCGACGCCGTCGTTTTGCAGGGCGGAGCCGAAAAAACAGGGGAACAGCCTGCGCTCCCGCACCAATTGATGGATCCTGCGGTCGGGGATCCTGCCTTCCCGCAGGTAATAGTCCAGGCACACCTCGTCGCACAGGGCGATTTATTCCTGATCATCCTCAGTAAAATCCACCGCCGCGTCGGAAAGGCGCTTCGTTATTTCCTCCATCAGCAGCGCTTTGTCTCCCTGAAAGCGGTCCATTTTATTGATAAAGAGCACAGATGG
>CAZQAM010000360.1:0-2557 GCA_964591355.1 uncultured Oscillospiraceae bacterium | reverse complement strand
CGCCTTGGGCGCTTCCGCCGGCGCGGGCTCGGCCTTCGCCTTGGGCGCTTCTGCCGGCGCTGCCGCCGCTTTGGGCGCTTTTGCCGGCGCTTCCGCCGCTTTAGGTGCTTCCGGCTGTGCGGGTTCAGGCGCGGCCGCCTCTTCTTTTTCCGGTTCGGCGGGCGCTTCCGCCTGCGCTTCTTCCGCTTTTGCGGGCGCAGCGGGCTCGGCGGGCGCAGCGGAAACAGGCGCTTCCGCCGGCTTGATTTCTGCGGGGGGCGCTGCAGTTTCGGCAGCGGGCGGAGCGGCGGGGGCGGGGGCTTCCGCCTCGTCCTCGTCCGGCATCGTCCAGGCCGTGATATGCTGCCTGGCCAGCTCGGATTGCTCCTCCTGGCGCCTGCGGGCCCTTTCTTCCTCTTCTTCCCGCTGGAAACGGAGCTCCAGCTTGCGAAGATTCTGCAGCACGGTATCGATGTTCCGATGAATCCGCGTCGCATCCTCCAGGATCTGGCCCGCCTGCAGATTGATTTCTTTGGTGGCTTCAGTTAGTTTTACCTTGTTGGACATTCGATGCTTGCACCCCCGCATTTGGTAAAATCGTTTCTCGTGTTCAGGTATTTATCGGGTATCCCCGGATTCTGGCAGCAATTCCAGCAGCCGCTGGCACAACGGGCCCTTTTTCACCGCGGCGGCCATGCGCGCTTCTTTTCCGCAGGCCCGGGATATTTCCCCCTCCGGCAGCATACGCAGCGGCACCCCCCGATAAGCGCACGCGTCAGAAATTTTTTTCTTCGTGCCTTCCGAAGCGCCTGCATCCAGCAACGCAAGGCCCACCCGGCCCGCCTTGATTTCCCGCAGAGCCAGATCGGCTCCCAGGGTGATCTGCCCGCTGCGGCTGCACAGGCCCAGGAGTCCGCTGACCGGCGTCATGCCTTTTCCTCCATGGCCTGCAACTGCGTCAGCAGCGACTGGCTGGTTTCTTCCCCCAGGGGGCATTCAAAAGCGCGCTCCAATTGCTTTTGCCGGATGGCTTTTTTCAGGCACTCCGCGGAAAAGCACACATACGCGCCCCGGCCCGGCTTGCGCCCGGTGGGATCGATGGCCACGCTGCCCTCCGGCGAGCGCACCACCCGCATCAGCTCCCTTTTGGGCTTCATTTCCCGGCAGCCCACGCACATGCGCATGGGCACCTTTTTTTCCTTCATGGCATTTCCTCGCGCTTATTCGATATCGTCGTCCAGCATCGGCAGGTCGTAGTCTTCCTGTTCGTCGGCGATGACGGAGCCCACCGTTTCCGGCAGCTCGGGCCGGCTCATGCGCAGCAATTCCGCCGCCTGGGTTTCGGATTTGATATCGATCTTCCAGCCGGTGAGCTTGGCGGCCAGGCGGGCATTCTGCCCTTCCTTGCCGATGGCCAGGGACAATTGATTGTCCGGCACCACCACGCGGCAGATCTTTTCCTCATCGCTCTGCAGCACCCGGACCACATAGGCGGGGTTCAGGGCGTTGGCTACGAACTCGGCCGGATCCGGGGACCATTTGATCACGTCGATCTTTTCATTGCGCAGTTCGGCCACCACTTTGTTGACCCGGCTGCCGGCGGGGCCCACGCAGGCGCCCACGGGGTCGATGGCGGCGTCAATGCTGGTGACGGCCATCTTGGTGCGGCTGCCGGCCTCCCGGGCGATGGACTTGATGGTCACCACGCCGGTGGCGATTTCGGGCACTTCCATTTCAAAGAGCCGCTTGACCAGATTCGGATGGATCCGGCTGACGGATACCTGGGGCGCGCGGAAAGAATCCCGCCGGTCCTTGTGCACCTGCAGCACATAGACCTTGATATGGTCACCGGGGCGGTATTCCTCCCCGGGGATAAACTCGCTTTCATCCAGCACGCCCTGGGTGCGCCCCAGTTCCACATAGACGGCCTTGGGCTCCACCCGCTCCACGATGCCGGTCAGGATCTCGTTTTCCTTTTCGATATACTCGTCGTAGATCTTGCCCTTTTCCACTTCCCGGAGCTTCTGCATGATCACCTGCTTGGCGTTCTGGGCGGCCACCCGGCCGAAATCCGCGGGCGTCACGTCGATCTCCACGATGTCCCCCAATTCGTAGTTGGGGCTCAGGGCTTTGGCGTCCTCCAGGGAAATCTGCTGGTTGTCGTCCTCCACCGTTTCCGTTACCACCTTGCGGGCGAAGATCTGGGCGTCGTGCTCCCGGGAGAGCACCACGGAAAGGTTCAAAGGCTGATTCTGCCCCCGCTTGATATGCCGGCGGTAAGCCACCTTGCAGCCTTCCTCCACCGCGCTGATGATCTGATCCATGCTGATATCCTTGGCCTTCGCCAGGGCTTCAATCGCGTCCATCATTTCCGATTTGCGTGCCATATGCTTCTCCTGCCTTTTCATATTTCTCCGTCAGAGATTCACTCGTCTTCTTCTTCCAGGGCGCTCAGGTCCGGCACCAGGCGCACCTGCGCCACCGCTTTGCGGGGCAATTCGACGGTTTCCTCCCCGCTGAGGAGGATCACCTTTTCTTCATCCATGGCTTCCAGCAGGCCCTGAACCGTTTTTTTCCC
>CAZQAM010000359.1:0-2560 GCA_964591355.1 uncultured Oscillospiraceae bacterium | reverse complement strand
CCGCCGGTATCCTGCTGGCGCTGCTGTGCTGCGGCGCCGCGGTGCTGATGATGCAGTTTTTCCCAGCGGTCGACAGCGGCATGACGGCGGAAGAAATGCGCATCAGCCAGACGCTGAGCCGCATCGCAGGCGCAGGGGAAACCCGGGTGGCCATCTATTACGCCCAGGAGGCATCCGCATTTGGCGGGGGCGCCCGCTCCCCGGTGGGCGCGGTGGTGGTGGCCCAGGGGGCGGAGGATATCGGCGTCCGGCTGCAATTGCAGCGGGCGGCGGAAACGCTGCTGGGCCTGCCAGCCAGCCGGGTGGAAATCTTCGTTCTGGAGCATAAGGAATGAAAGACAGAATTCTCAATACCCTGATGCTGCTGACGGTGGCCGCCGCCCTGGCCCTCACCCTGTTCCGGGGCGCGCCGGCGGAGCAGGCCGATCTGCCGCTGGCCATCGTTTCTCCCGCGCCTTCCCCGGACCCCATCGAAGCGTACAGGCTGCGCCGGAATCAAACCCGGGAAAAAGAAAAAGCCCTGCTCCTCTCCCTTTCCGAAAGCGGCGCATGGACAGAAGAAACCAAAGCCCTGGCGGAAAAAGCCCTTCGGCAGATGCTCCTTTCCGATGAAACGGAACTGGCCCTGGAAGCCGCCCTGTCCGCCCGGGGATACGGCAGGGCCCTGTGCGTTTACCGGGAAGGCAGCCTGACGGTATTGACCGCCCAGCCCCTTACCGACCGGGACGCCGCCCTGATCCTGGACCTGGCCCGGGAGATTGCCGGGCTGGAGCCGCAAAACGTCCGCCTGTCCGGCCTATGATCCGGGCTATGCATTTTCTCCCGCCTGTGGTATAATGCAAAGGATGAAAGCGGGCGGCGGGCCGGGCAGTGCCCGGGCGCTTCCCGGCGGGGAGGAAAGAAGCATGGTGCAAAGCGGCAGGGTGGTATCGGTATCGGGCAATGAAATGAAGGTCTGCTTTGAGCGCCCGGAGGCCTGCGCCCACTGCAGCGCCTGCGGCGAAATCCATGAATCCCTCGTTACCCTCCAAGGCTCCGCCCCGGTGGGCAGCCGGATCGAGGTGGACATGCCCGAAAAGCAGGTATTGAAAGCTTCCTTCCTGGCGTATGTGATCCCGCTTCTCCTGCTGATCGCCGGGATCGCTGCGGGAAACGCCCTCTTTGGGGATGAAATCGGCGCCGCCCTCACGGGCATCCTCTGCATGGGGCTGAGCTGGTTTCTGCTGCGCCTGATCGAGAGGCGCATGCGCAAAAACGACGCGTGGCATCCCCGGATCATCGCTATTCACGAAGAAGACGGCGGGGACCTGCCCCGGGCATGACGGGCCGCAAAAAACCGGGAGTACATCAAAAAAACAAGCCGCAGAGCATGCTCTGCGGCTTTGATTTCTGTTCCGTTTTTTACTGCAGTTTGGCGGTCTCCCGGAAATGCGCCACCACGTTCATGTAGCTTTCGTTGTACCAGCCGGGGCAGGCCATATGCAGGGTAATGATCCGGTTGCCGTCCAGCAGCGCCGCCATGACGCGGCCGCGCACCACCGTGCCGTCGTAATATTCCCCGCGGTAGTTGGCGTAAAAGCCGTCCTTCTTGAGCAGGGTGCGGGCGCTGAGGCTGGTGGTCTCCCATTTGGTGTAATTGTACTGGCCGATTTCCTTGAGCTTGTCCCGCACGGTGGTCTTCACGTCGTTGAGCTTGTAGGAGCTGGCCACCGGGGTGATGCTGATGGTCATCACGGCGTTGTAGCCGTCATAAGCGGTGGGGTCGGTGATCACCACGGTATCCGCCTGGGAGGCGTCCACCTGCCAGCCGGCAGGCGCTTCAAAGCTCAGACGCATGCTGGCAATTTCCACCGGGCCGTAAACAAAGGTCAGATTGGGCCGCGGCGTGGCGGTGGGCATATCGATGGGATCCAGGGGAATGGGCGTGGCGCCCGCATAGACGTTGTTGCCCATCTCATCATAAACGGCCCCTTCCATGAACGTCTGGCCGTTATCCTCTTCCGCAGAGGGATCGTAGCTGTCCCAGTCAAAGGCGTCCGCGCCAGCGTCCGCTTCCGCTTCAGGATCCGCCAAAGCCATGGGATCCTGCTGAATGGACGTCTTGGTTTCGGGAAACTGCGTTTCCTGGCTGGGGGCGCAGGCGCTGAGCAGCAGCGCGGCAGCCAGCAAACAGGCAAGCAGAATTGCTTTTTTCATCAGAAAGAAACCTCCTTGGCGCATGCATCCCGCGCCTGACAATACGACCGCAGGGAAAAAACACCGGTTGTTTATAGTATTGTAACAGTTTCTTCATCTTTCGTCAAGCATTTTCTGCGAATGATTCAACAGAATTGTAAAAATTTACAGGGCTTACAGCAATCCGGCGTACAGGTCCTTTTCTTCCCGGGGAGACGCGGAAGCTTTTTCCGGGGTTTCCCCGGCATGGGTGCGGGGATGATACAGCCGCCGGTCCAGGGACCAGATCTTTTCGGAGAAAGCGCCCTCCGGCGTGCGGCGCATCACGCCCTCCATCTCGTTCATCTTGGCGTCCATATCGTCCAGCAGGTGCAGCATCTCAGCC
>CAZQAM010000358.1:0-2565 GCA_964591355.1 uncultured Oscillospiraceae bacterium | reverse complement strand
ACGAGATAATGAGCGGTGACTGGAGTTCAGACGTGTGGCTCTTCCGATCTGGGGCCTATGCCTGGCGAAAGACCCTGCGCTACCGCTGCCTGATGCACCAGCAGACCATCTATCAGTAAAAGGAGGATCCCCCTATGCCTCAAAAAGCCATGGGCACCACATTGTCCTGCACTGTCAATGAAGCCGCCGTCGTCATCGGCTGCCTGCGCTCCATCAGCGAAATCAAGGCGGACAGCGACGCCGTCGACGTCACCACCCTGGATGCCGCCAACGGATACAAAACCTATATCCAGGGCTACAAGGATCCCGGAGAGGTGACAGTGGAAGGCTTTCATGACGCCGAAAGCGACGGCCAGGCCGCTCTGCGGGCGCTGTATGAGAGCGGCGATATCGTGCCCTTTACCGTCACTTTTCCGGATGAAACCGCCGTTTCCTTCAACGCCTTTGTAAAATCCCACGCCCTGGGCGCAGCCTCGGTGGACGGGGCCGTGGGCTTTTCCGCCGTATTGAAGCTGTCGGGCGGGGTAACGGTGGCATGAACATCACACTGAACGGTCAATCCTATCCCCTGCGTTTTTCCGTCAACGCCCTGTGCTGCCTGGAGGAAATGACCGGCCGGGGCCTGGATCAGCTGCAGGGCGGCAGGATCAGCACCCTCCGGGGCCTGATGTGGTGCGGCCTGATGGAAGGCTGTCCCCACATGACCCTGGAAGACGCCGGGAAGCTTCTGAACGATCATCTGCTGAACGGAGGCGATCTGGCTTCCGTTTCCGATACCCTGGCCGCCGCATTGGAGGACGCCTGTTTTTTTCCGCGTCCGGGCAGGAAACCCCGGGAGACGGCCCCTTAAGAAGCCGTTTCCGCCGCCTGGCGGAGGAGGCGGCAGGAGCGGGTGCGCAGGAGGCGGCTTCCTTCTTCTCCATGACGCCCCGGCAGGTTTTCCTGACGCTTTCCGCCCACCGCGCCCGGCAGGAAAAAGCCTGGGCGCAGGCCGTGCTTTCTGCCCGCCTCACTGCCCTGGCAGTGCACGACCCTGCCCGTTTGCCGGATCTTCCTCCTCCGCCCCTGCCCGATATGACCGCCGATGAAATGAAGCGACGCCTGCTTGCTATCGTCAGAAAGGATGATCTTCCATGACCCTCGATGAACTCTCGGTCTCCTTCACCGCCGATACCTCCGGCTTTGCCGCCGCCGTATCCCAGGTGACCGGCCTTCTGTCCTCCGCCGGAAGCGCGGCGGACGCCCTGGCCGCCCACTTTTCCGCCGCCGGGTCCGCCGCGGGGGAGGGCCTGCGAAGCGGCATCCTCTCCCGCCGCGGCGCCGTGGTCAGCGCCGCCCGGGCCGTGGCCAATGCCGCCGCCAATGCCCTGCGCGGCGCCCTGTCCATTCATTCCCCTTCCAAAGTGACCTTCGAAGCCGGCGCTTACTTCGATCAGGGGCTGCTGAACGGCATTGCGCAAAGCGCCGGCCGCGTGGAAAAAGAAGCCGCAATGCTTGGCCAAAGCGCCGCCCGGGCCCTGCGCGCGCCGGAAATCTCCCAGCCTGTGCAGGCCGCTTTTTCCTTCTCTTCCCCCACTCCGGAAGCTGCCGCGTCCCTCCCCGATCTTTCCCTCACCATCCCTTTGGAGATCGACGGCTACCGCCTGGGCGTGGCCGCCATTGAGAGCATCAACCGGGTCACCGGCGGCACCGGCCGGGTGGAATTGAACCTGTAAGGAGGGAACGAGATGATTGCCATCGGATCTTTGACCCTTCCCGCCCCTTCGTCCCTTTCCGTCCGCGTTTCCCTGCAGGGCGGCACCGCCCAGTACAATTCCCTGGGCGTGCTGGTGCAGGACGGCATGCATTTAAAGCGCACGGTGGACATCCAGTGGAATCACCTGTCCGCGGCCTCCCTGTCTCCTCTGGGCCAGGCCCTGACGGAAGGCTTTTTCACCTGCTCCTATCCCGATCCCCTGCTGGGCAGCCGGCAGATGGCCTGCCGCTGCACCGGCCACAGCGCCCAGGTGTACCGCAATAAAAACGGCACGCCCCAGTGGGCCGACGTGAGAATCACTTTGGAGGAGAGATAAATGGCGCTGTCCGCATCGCTCACGCAGCCAAACCGGCATCCTTTCCTGTCCGGCACCCTGGTTTACCTCACCGGCCGCACGGTTTCCTTTTCCGGCAGCGACGCCCTGGCCTTTTCCCTGAGCGAGGGCGCCTCCGGCGGCCAGATGCTGGGGGGCGCGTTTTCCGACTCCTGCTCCCTGACGCTGAATGACGCCGCCGGGGATTTCACCCTGAGTGCCTCCCCCTTTGGGGCGCAGGTGACGGTGCGCCTGTGCGAAGGGGAAGAAAGCGCTCCGCTGTGCACTTTTACCGTATCAAAAGTGACCAAAAGGGAAAACGATCCCCGGCTCATCCTGCAGGGGTCAGACGCCCTGGGCACCGCATTCGGCGGGGTATTTGAAGACAGCCTCACCTATCCAGCCACGCTGCTTCAAATCGCCCGGCACATCGCGTCCCAGGCAGGCTTTGAGATCGGAAGAGCGTCGTGTAGGGAAAGAGTGTAGGATAGGGTGT
>CAZQAM010000357.1:0-2565 GCA_964591355.1 uncultured Oscillospiraceae bacterium | reverse complement strand
GCCGCCGCGATGGTCAGCACGCAGCCCACCGGGAAGCAGCCAGCTGCGTTGTGCTTGTGCTGGAACAGCTCCCACACATCCCGGTCCGGATCCGCCAGGGCATAGGCGATGGCCTTGGCCGAGTCGATCACCGAGCCGCCGCCCACAGCCAGCAGGAAATCCACCTTGTTTTCCCGGGCCAGCGCAAACCCTTCCCGTACTTTGCTCAGATGGGGATTGGGCACGACGCCGCCCAGCTCCACATGGAAAATGCCCGCCTCGTCCAGGGACGCCTTCACCCGGTCGATCAGCCCGGATTTCACCGCGCTGGAGCCGCCGTAATGGATCAGCACCCGGGTGCCGCCGCACGCCCGGATCAGCGCGCCGGCCTGGTTTTCCGCATCTTTGCCAAAGATCACTTTCGTGGGCGCATAATAGGTAAACCCAAACATCCTTCTTCCTCCTTCGTCGATCCTCCATGCATAAAAGAGACAGGCAAAAAATTCCGGTCTGCAATATGGATGATTATACCATATTCTCCCATGAATGGCAACTGGACACCCGGTTGACAGCCCGCAAACCGAAATGATACAATAACCCCGCAGCCCGGAAGGCAATGCCTCGTTATTCATCTAAATCCGCATAACAGACAAGGAGGAATATTTGTGTCGTTCAAGCTTGCCATCATCGGCGCAGGCAGCCTGGTTTTTGCCCGCACCTTGTTTACAGACATCATGTCCGTGCCCGAATTCCGGGATATCGAGATCGCTTTTACGGACATCAATCCCGATAACCTGGAAAAGGTCACCCGGCTGTGCCAGAGGGATCTGGAAGCCAATGGCATATAAACCCGGATCCAGGCCACCACCGACCGCCGGGAGGCCTTTGCGGGCGCCAGGTATATCATCAACTGCGTGCGCATCGGCGGCCTGCCGGCGTTTGAAATGGATATCGATATTCCCCTGAAATACGGCGTAGACCAGTGCGTGGGCGATACGCTGTGCATCGGGGGCATCATGTACGGCCAGCGGGTGATCCCGGCGCTGCTGGATTTCTGCCGGGATATCCGGGAGGTGGCCGAGCCCGGCGCTATCCTCCTCAATTATTCCAATCCCAACGCCATGGCCACCTGGGCCTGCAACAAATACGGAAAGGTGAAAACCATCGGCCTGTGCCACGGGGAAATCCATGGGGAACAGCAGATCGCAGAGGTGCTGGGCTTCAAGAGCCGGAAAGAACTGGACGTGATCTGTGCCGGACTGAACCATCAGACCTGGTATCTTTCCGTAAAGCACAACGGAAAGGAATTACGGGATCAGCTGCTGGAAGGCTTCCTTCGGCACGAGAAAATCAGCCGGGAAGAAAAGGTGCGCATTGATATCCTGAAAAGGTTCGGATATTATTCCACGGAATCCAATGGCCACCTGTCGGAATACGTGGCCTGGTACCGGAAGCGGCCCGACGAAATCCTCCAGTGGATCGATCTGGGCAGCTGGATCAACGGCGAAACCGGCGGGTACCTGCGGGAAACCCGGGAAAGCCGCGATTGGTTTGAAACCGATTATCCCAAGCTGCTCAGGGAGCCGCCCCGAAAGTACGACGGCAGCGCCCGGGGCAGCGAACACTGCTCCTATATCATGGAAGCCCTGGAAACCGGCAGAAAATACCGGGGACACTTCAACGTCATGAATGAAGGCTGCATTTCCAATCTGCCGGATGAATGCGTGGTGGAAGTGCCCTGCTACGTGGACGGAAACGGGATCTCCGTGCCCCGGGTAGGAGACCTGCCCCTGGGCTGCGCGGCAGTGTGCAGCCAGTCGGTCTGGGTGCAGAAGCTGGCCGTGGAAGCCGCCGTGGCCGGAGATGACCAGCTGCTGCGGCAGGCCGCGCTGATGGATCCTTTGACCGGCGCCGTGTGCAATCCCCCGGAAATCTGGCAGATGGTGGACGAAATGCTCATCGCCCAGGCGGAATGGCTCCCGCAGTACGCAAAGGCGATCGCGGAAGCAAAGGAACGGTTCGCCAAAGGCGGACTGCTTAAAACCAGGGAGGGCTATCGCGGCGCAGTGCGGCAGCGCGTCAAAACACCGGAAGAAGTGGGTGCGGAAAGAGAAAAGCATCAGATCACCGCGCAGTAAGCCGGGCTGAAAACGGCGCGGGATATTGGGGCTTTGCCCCAAAGGCCACCTGGGTGCGGGCCGCACCCCGGACCCCGCCGCCTGCGGATGCTGCATAACTTGGAAAACCAGCAGCTTCCCACAGTTGCATGGGCTTTATAGCCCGCCGCTCCCGGGCAGGCCGGCTTTGCCCCCACGGGCTGCGCGCAGAGCGCACAGCAAAAGCCAGTCGGACAGGCCAGAAAATGAATAAATTCATTTTCTTTGCTGACCTCCTGGCTTTTTTATGCCCGGGAGCTTGATAGACGTTCCTCAAGCTTCAGGCGGAAACAAGTTTGTTGATGTTCTCCTGCATTATCGCCGGAATGGGGTGCAGGGGCGAACCTCAAGCAACCGCCTGTGGCGGAAATTTTGCTTGATACTATTTCTCGTCTAAAAAATTGAAAGATTCGGGATGGATTTTTTGTCC
>CAZQAM010000356.1:0-2574 GCA_964591355.1 uncultured Oscillospiraceae bacterium | reverse complement strand
GACAAAAAATCCATCCCGAATCTTTCAATTTTTTAGACGAGAAATAGTATAAAACAATCGATTCATTGCTGTCGATGCGCACAGGCGGAAAATGAAACTGTAATTTTCGCATGAACAGGCCGGAAAACGGGATGCTGTGAATATGCGGGAAAGGATGGCGCACCGAATGATCAAAAAGCGTTTTCATTATCTTCTCATCCTGTTCCTGATGCTGGCATTCCCGCTGTTTATTTGGGGAACAGGCGTGCTGCTGGACGTTAAAACGGTGGATGTGACCAGGAATGTGACAGATCGGTCGGCGCAGGATGGATCGGTTGTATATACCCTTCGCCTTTCTCAACCGGAGGATCGAAAGAACTATGAATTGATGTTTGAAACCAAAGGGAACATCATCGAAGTCTTTGCGGGAGAACGCCTTTTATACAGTTACGGCCGTGATTTGGCCGATGCGCGGCAAATGATCGGCCGCACGTTCGTGCATGTGTTCCTGCCGGAAAACGCATATCGTGAACCGGTTGCCGTTGCGCTGATCCCTGTCGATTCCAACGCGGCGTCCCGGATCGAAAAATTTGAACTGTGTTCCCATGAAGACAGCACCCGGTATTACCTGACCAACAAGACGCTGGGCATACCGCTGGCCATGGTCCTCGTATCCATGGCCTTCAGCATCCCTGTCTTTCTTTTGCTGGGAAACACCCGGAGGCTCCTGTATGAAGGGCTGCTGTTCGGATGCATTCTGCTTTGCACCGCCATATTGCTGCTCTCCTCCGGCGGGCATTTTCTGGTGATGTTTGCGGATCAGCGGAAATGGATGAAAGCCGAATATCTGGCCCAATATCTGCTCCCCGTTTTTGTGCTCTTCTATCTCCGCGCCCTGCAGAAAAGCTCCGTTCTGCGGAATATCCTTTTGGGTATAGCGCTGGCCAATCTGGGTTTCTTCGGGGTTGCTGCTGCTCTGGGACTGACCGAAACGGTGCATTTTTGCGATCTGTCTCTGGCCGGTCAGATTATTCTGGTCCTTGACGCTTCGGTGGGGCTCTGCTGCGTGCTGGAAAATGTCCGCCATCGGCTTTTCCCAAGAGTCGGCATGCTCCTGCTCGTGACCGCCGCTGTTTGGGCCATCGTGATCGCCGTGAGCAATTTGGTGGCCGTTCATGTGCTTCCCGATTGGGGGCTGCCGGAATTTGATGCGCTGGAAATATTCGCGGTTTTCCTCTTTTACAGTCTTTGCTATCTCTTTGGCAAAGAGGCCCTGCGTGTCCAGAATGACGCGGAGGACACGGTTCTGCGGATGAAATTCCTGAAAACCTTGGAGGAAAAATACCATTCCACGGCAGAAATCACCAAAGCCATGTCCGAAACGTATGAAAGCATCTATGTCATCGAGGCGGAAAGCGGCGCGTACACCTGCTATTATGAAACCAGCGCCCACGGAAGAATGGGGGTAGGGTCGTCGGGCGATAATTTTTTCGATATGTTGCAGCGCCGCGTTCCGCAGGTTGTTTATCCTCAGGATCAGGCATATGTTCTGCAGATGCTGGCGAAGAATACCGTCCTGGAGGCTACTCAGAGCTCCGCGCCTTATACATTTATCTATCGCGTCCTTGCCGGAGACAGAGAGCCTGTATATCATCAGGCCCGGATCGTGCGGAGAATGGCGGGGAAAAAAGACTGCATCCTGCTGGGCGTGCGCAATATAGACGACGCCATGCGGCGGGAAAAAGAGCATGAAGCCCAGCGCCTGTCCATGCTGCAAAAGGAAAAGAACCATCTGGAGGCCATTCTTTCCAGCGCGGCGGGCTACCTGGAGGCCAATGTGACAAAGGACGTGGTGCTGGAGCGGTTTTATCTCCCCAACCATGAACTGGAAATGCCGTCTTCTCTGTTTGCGGCGGACGAGCTGTCTTATTCCCGTTATTTGCAATGGTGGAGCCGCCAGCGGGTTGTGGAAAACCGGGAAGGATTTTTGCGCGTCAGTGCGCCAGATTATTTGTCGGAGCTGTTTGCCAAAGGAGAAAAACGGGCCAGCGTGGCATTCACCGTACAAATGCCGGATGGCTCAAAGCAGCCTTGCAGGCAGGTTGCTTATCTGTATCAGGACAGCGCCTGTGGCGACGTGATGTGTTTCCAGGTGATCTATGATTTAACGGAGCAGCAGAAGCGGGAAAAGGAAATGAAGGAATTGGAAAATGAACTGTTCCTGAGCCGCATCCGGGTGTTCACCGGCCAGATGCAGCCTCACTTCCTTTATAACGCGCTGGGTTCCATTCAGGAAACCATCCTGGAAGATCCGCAATACGCCGCGGAGCTGGTGGGGGATTTTACCATACACCTTCGCAGCAGCATCCGGGCCATGTCCAGCGACGCGCCGATTTCCTTCGCCCAGGAGCTTGAAAATATTCGTGCCTATGTCAATATCGAAAAAATGCGTTTCGGCAGCAAGCTGAAAGTTGATTTTGAAACAGAGGCCGTGGATTTTGATATTCCGCCCCTGAGCATCCAGCCCCTGGTGGAAAACGCGATCCGGCACGGGATCTATCAGCGGGGGCCGCAGGGCGGCCGGGTCGTGATCCG
>CAZQAM010000355.1:0-2591 GCA_964591355.1 uncultured Oscillospiraceae bacterium | reverse complement strand
ACGGGGAAAGCACCGTCACGGCAGCGGGGGATCCCTGCCAGGCGGCGCAGACCACAGCGCTGGATGAGCACAGCGCCCGCCGCTCCCTCGGCCAGACCGGCGGAACACCTATTGCGCTTCGAAATTTGAACGTCAGAACGGCCGGGGCTTTTGTGCCTGCCGCGGCCCTCAACGCCCTCCGGCGGGAGGCCCTGGCGGCGTTTGCGGAAGCGCGGATCGCCGCCCAGCCCCGGGAAAAGGGCGCGCCGCATTCTTTTGCCGCGCCGGAACGCAAAGTGCGCGCACCCCGGCTGCTGGTGAAAACTTCGAATGCGGAAGAGACTTCCGCTCTCCTGCAGGCCGGCGCTGATGAAGCGCTGCTGGAAGCGGCGGACTGCCGGGAAGAAAGCCTGCTGCCGCTGCTTGCGAATTTTCCGGAGCGTACCCGGCTGGTGCTGCCGGCCCAGTGCAGGCAGGAAACCCTGGAACGGCTGATTTTCCTTGCGGAAAAATATCAGGTGCCCCTGTGTCTGTCCTCTCCCGGGCAGATCGGCCTGGGGAATATGGCCGGGGAGGGCGTGCCCGTGATGAACGGGGAGGCCGCCCGCCTTCTGTCCAGTCAGGGCTGCGAAAGCGTCACCCTGAGCCGGGAGCTCTCCGGGGCCGATATCGCCGATCTGCCTGAAAACCTGTGCGAATATATTCTGCCCGTGTACGGCCGCGCCCGGCTGATGCTGTTGAACCACTGCCCGGTGCGGACCCAGGCGGGGGCCGCTTCCGGAAGGGAAACATGCGAAATGTGCGCCCGGGGCCAAGGCGCCGCCGGCACCCATTTCACCGACCGGCTGGGAGCGGAATACCCGCTTTTCCCCCAGCGGCTGCCGGAGGGCTGCGTGATTTCCCTGATGGAGGGAAAGCCCCTGCATCTGTCGGCGCGTTTGAACGGCGTGCGGCCCCTTTCCTGGCTGCTCGTCTTTACCGATGAGGATGCCGCATCCCGCCTTGCGCTCACCCGGTATTACGCCGCGCTTCTGCGGGGCGAAAAAACGGAAGCGCCCCCTGTGGACGGCACTTTGGGCCGCTTTTTGGACGGCGTTCTTTAACGGAAATGGGCCGTCCTGTGAACAGACCGTGAACTTTTTTCCCCTCGCTTGCATTGCGGCGGGATTGCTTTTATACTGGCTTCGGGAGGGAATCCGGAATGAATGATCGGGCGCTTCGGGTGCTGGAATTCACAAAAATACGGGACATGCTGGCTGCGTACGCCCTCAGCGACGCAGGCAGGGAGCTGTGCCGCGCGCTGACGCCGCTGGATGATTTTCAGGAAGTGAACAAAGCGCTGGATGAAACGGAAGAAGCGGTGTCCGTGCTGGCTTATCAGGGCGGCAGCCCGCTGATTTCCTTTGCCGACGTTTCAGAATATCTTTCCCTGGCGGAAAAGGGCTCCACCCTGAGCCAGAAAGCGCTTCTGCAGGTGGCGGAAACCCTGCGGGCCGCCCGGGCTGCCCGCAGCGCCCTGGTCACCGAACGGGAAAACACACCGCTGATCACTTCGATGGCCTCCAATCTCCAGCCATTGCGCTCCCTGGAAGAGGATATCACCGAAGCCATCCTTTCGGAGGAAGAGATCTCCGACCACGCCTCCCCCGCCCTCCTGGATATCCGACGGCACATCCGTTCCGTCAACGACCGCATCCGGGACAAGCTCAACGCCATGGCCCACGGCGCGGCGTATTCGAAATACCTGATGGAATCCATCGTCACCGTCCGGGGCGGCCGGTATGTGCTGCCTGTGAAGCAGGAATACCGGCAGAATGTGCCGGGCCTGGTGCACGATCAGTCCTCCACCGGGGCCACGCTGTTCATTGAGCCCCTGGCCGTGGTGGAGATGGGCAACGAGCTCAAGGAGTGGAGCATCAAGGAGCGGGATGAGATCGAGCGCATCCTGGCCGCCCTGTCCTCTCAGGTGGCGGACAATGCCGATATGATCTCCCGGAACCTGAGCATCCTCGCCCGGCTGGATTTCATTTTCGCCAAGGGCATGATGAGCCGGGAGATGGAGTGCATCCGGCCCAAGATGAACCAGGAAGGCATCATCAATCTGGTGCGGGTGCGCCATCCCCTGATTCCCAGGGACGCGGTGGTGCCCTGCAATCTGTGGCTGGGCAGGGAATTCACCTCCCTCATCATTACCGGCCCCAATACCGGCGGCAAAACCGTCACCCTCAAAACCCTGGGGCTGATGACCCTGATGGGGCAAAGCGGCCTGCATGTGCCCGGGGCCCTGGGCACGGAATTGAGCACCTTCGAGGAAGTATACGCCGATATCGGGGACGAGCAGAGCATCGAGCAGAGCCTGTCCACCTTTTCCTCCCACATGACCAACATCGTATCCATCATGAACGCCGTCACCCCCCGGGATCTGGCGCTCTTTGACGAATTGGGCGCCGGCACCGATCCCACAGAGGGCGCGGCGCTGGCCCGGGTGATCCTGGACGCCCTGCTGAAAATCCAGGTGCGCACCGCCGCCACCACCCATTACAGCGAGCTCAAGGCCTACGCCCTGTCCACAAAAGGCGTGGAAAATGCCAGCGTGGAATTCAGATCGGAAG
>CAZQAM010000354.1:0-2591 GCA_964591355.1 uncultured Oscillospiraceae bacterium | reverse complement strand
GATAATGAGCGGTGACTGGAGTTCAGACGTGTGCTCTTCCGATCTGAACCCGCGCCGGACAGCCGATGCCCGGCGCGAAGGAGAAGGCGGTTTCTTTTTTCCGCATGATCCGTCTCCGATACAGTTTTTGATTGCGCCCTGGGGAATGACGGGGGATCATTGTTCAGGAGGTTGAGCTATGGAGCCATCGCAGGGCCTGATCAGCGTGATCATGCCGGTATATAACGCACAAAAAACGCTGGAATTCAGCGCCGCCAGCGTGCTTTCCCAATCCTACGCCCAGGTGGAACTGATCCTCATCGATGACGGCAGCAAGTATGACAGCCTGTCTTTGTGCCGGCGCATCGCGGAAAGTGACGCACGGGTAAAGGTGCTGTCCCAGAATAACAGCGGCCCGGCCGGCGCGCGGAATGCCGGGCTCGGTGCGGTGGAGGGCAAATATGTGATCTTTGCGGACAGCGACGATCATTTCGCCCCCGGCGCCTTTCAGGCCATGGTGGATGCCATCGGCTCAAACGATCTGGTGATCGCGCATTATTTCTTTGATCTGGGCAAGGTCTCCTCTCCCCGCGGCCTGCTCAGCGGCTGCCGCAGCCTGACAGAGCGGGATTTTCTGATGGAGCTGATGCAGCGTCCCGGTTCCTTTTATTTCAGCGCACTGTGGAACAAACTGTACCGCGCGGAGCTGATCAGGAATCAGCAGCTCCGCTTTGATCCCTTTCTGGAATGGGGCGAGGATTTCGCCTTCAACATGGGCTATTATCACGGCGTGAAAGGCGTATCCCTCCTTGATATGCCGGTTTATCATTACGTAAAAAGCCCCGGCAGCACTTCCATCCGCACCCTTTTGAACGTGGGCCGCAGCTGCCGGATCAAAGCCCGGCTGTACCGCAGCTTCCGGGATCTTTACGAGGAAAAGGGCCTGTATCAGGCCAACAAGCATATGATCGACCGTTATATTTACAATATCACCCTGGCGGATTGATTTCCGTCAGGGCTTCTTTGAACAGGCGCCGGGCAGCCGGGTCTGTTTTTTTGCGCAAGAGCAGAACATATGTTTGTATTTTCCTTTTTGACTGTCTGACGAAAAAGAAAAGGCTCCGTCGAGATTTGCAGTTTCCTTTGTCGAAATCACGCAAAAATCGTTGTAAACAATTCTTATAGTATATATTTTATTGTTAATTTCATTCTTTTCGTTATAATTTCATTAGTAACTGCCAAGGTTTACCAAAAAGAAATGCACATTTTGTATCCCTTGGTGAGAAAAAAGGATGAGAGGGCGAGGACCATGAGCAATATCCGGGTAATGATCGTGGAGGATCATGATGAACTGCGCCGCCGCATGGCGGATTTTTTCCGGCAGCAGCCGGGGATTACTGTGACCGGGGAAGCGGCCAACGGCACAGAGGCGATCCGTTTGGCGGAGGAAACAGGCGCAGACGTCATGCTGCTGGATCTGATCATGCCGGGCATTGACGGGTTTGGTGTACTGGAGCATCTGCAGCGCATACCGGCGGAGAAGCGTCCCCGGGTGGTGGTGGTGACCGCCCTGAGCCGGGATGATTTCATCCGCCGCGCGGTGGAGATGGGCGCCATGTATTATATGATCAAGCCCGTGGATCTGCCGGTGCTGCTGGAAAGGGTAACGGATGTGGCGCGCCGCGCCGCCGACAGCGTTCCTTCCCTGCAGGGGCTGTCCGCCGCCGGTCTGTCCCTGGATGACAGGCTCTCCAATCTGTTCCTGGGCATGGGCATTCCGGCTCACATCAAAGGATATCAGTATCTGCGGGAGGCCATCCGTCTGGTGATCGATCAGCCCAATATGATCGGCGGCATCACCAAGGAGCTCTATCCAGCCATCGCCCGGCGGTTCAATACTTCCTCCAGCAAAGTGGAGCGTGCCATCCGCCACGCCATTGAGGTGGCCTGGAGCCGCGGCAGGGTGGACACGCTGAACAAAGCTTTCGGCTGCCGCATTGCCCATCCTGACGAAAAGCCCACCAACGGCGAATTCATCGCCCTGATTGCAGACAAGCTTTCCGTGGACCGCTCCGCGTAAAAGGAGATGCCGCATGGACGATCATTCCCTGCTTTCTTCCATGGAGGAAGGCTTATATCCCCTGGACAGGATGTGCAGCGTGCCCGATCTGCCAAAGGACGCGTTTGCCCGGGCCCGTGCGCTGCTTTTGCAGGACGCCGTTTCCTCCTGCATCTATTTTTCCAGGCTTTCTTCCTGCCAAAATGGGCAGCAAAAGCGCATCCTTTCCCTGATCCGGCGCGCCGACGTGCGCTGCCGCCTGACGCTTTCCTGCCTGACGATGCAGACCCCGCCGGAGGAAGAAATCCTTTTGCACAGCTTCCTTTCGATGGAAACGGCCGCCGCCCTTTCCGGGCTGCTGCCGGACAATGCCGTCAGGCGGGCCCTGGATGGCGTCCTGCCCGAATGCCAGGATGAGGTTTACCGCCTGGCCAACTGTCTGCCCTTCTCCCGGGACCCGGGCGCGGTGCTGGGCGGGTTTGCTGAAATCATGCCCGGCCGTCCCCTGAGATCGGAAGAGCACACGTCTGAACTCCAGTCACCGCTCATTATC
>CAZQAM010000353.1:0-2613 GCA_964591355.1 uncultured Oscillospiraceae bacterium | reverse complement strand
CTACCCGGTGGTGCTAAAAGGGCTGGCTCCCGGACTTGTCCATAAAACGGAATCAGGATTGGTGGTCCTGGGGCTTGCCACACCCGCTGCATTAAAGAAAGCTTTCGGTGAGCTTGTCAAAAAACTGCGGGGAGAAGGACAGATACTTCTCCAGCGGCAGATGGCCGCGGATTATGAATTAATTGTCGGCATGGTGCGCGACGAGCAGTTCGGTCCCTGTGTGATGTTCGGCCTGGGCGGTATTTTTTCCGAGCTGCAAAAAGAGGTTGTTTTCGCACCAGATCAGCTTAGCGTATCCAATGCCAGGGAAATGATCGGCCGGATCTCGGCACAGAAACTGCTGCAGGGCTATCGCGGCCGGCAGCCGCTGGATATGAAAATCATGGCGGACATCCTGGTCAAAGTCGGCGAGCTCGCCTGGAGCTTCCCGGAGATCGAACAAATCGATATTAATCCGCTGGTTGTTGACCGTGGTCTGCCTTTAGCGGTGGATGCGACAATCATCAGGAAAAGCACAGTCTCTTAACGATGGCCGTACGCCACTGCGCGGATACATTCATCTTGATCCATAAGATCCCGTGCGGAGACTTCTTGTTTTTCAATTGCTGAGCCTCCGATGTCGCCGAAAACATTAAAGAAAGGCATATTAATCTTCTTAACGCAGCGGATTTGAAGGATTTCAACCTTGAAAAATTACATCAAGGATGATTGTAGTGATCAAGAGGTGCTGTCAGACAGCCGTATTGCCTGCGCCGAATAGCGTTTTTTGAGTGTTCGTTCGTTAATGCATGATTTCTTTTGCTTCCGGGCCAAGACGATGCAAGAGTCACTTCCCGGGTACCATATTTTGATGTACATCCCCTGTATCTTATATCCCTCCCAAGATTATTGCGCCTCCATACTGATGCTGATAACCGATAAATAAATAAAAGAGGAGTTCTTATGCATGAAGAAAACAAAGTGATGACAGCGCGTGACGCGATTGCACGTTTCTTACATGACGGAGACAGTCTGATTGTAGGCAATTATACGGAAGGGATTCCCTACAGCCTGATTTTTGAGATTATCCGTCAAAAGAAGAGGGGGCTAACCTACTACAGCCAATCAGGCACCGCAGATGCGGAGTTTCTTGTCGCCGGTGACTGCGTGGAAAAACTGTGTAGTGCATTTATCCACAAATGGGGTGGGCGGGATGCGGGAAGCATGGTGGAACGATATCAGCGGGCAGGCAAGCTGGAGGTCGAAGACTACACCAATTTCACCTACAATGCCCGCATTGCCGCCGGCGCCTATGGATATGAGCTCATGCCGGTTTTACCTTCCATTATGGATTCTGATGTCTTCCGGGTGAGGGGATTTATGGGTGAGGACAAATTCGGTGTGATCAAAAGTCCCTTCTCCGGAAATGATATTCCTGTTGTTCCTGCGGCTAATCCGGATGTCTGTATTCTTCATGTCCAGAGGGCCGATGTAAACGGTAATGCGCAGCACTGGGGAGGACTGGGGTCCACGGTTCATGCATGTTTGGCCAGTAAGAAGATCATCGTCTCCTGCGAAGAAATTGTGGATTATGATATCATCAAGTCCAGTCCCCATCTCACCATTGTTCCGGGATTCCGGGTCAACGCAGTGATTGAAGAGCCTTACGGTTGCCATCCGGCGGAACTGCCCGGTTACCGGAACGTAGATTACGCCATGATGATGCTGATTAATGCGGCCATGTGCTCGGAGGCGGGACTGTCATCTATGTTCGACGAATGGATCTACGGGCTGCCGGACCGTGTCGCTTATATTCAGCATTATGTCCAGGTCTTCGGCCAGCGTTCACTCAATAGTTATAACGCCAAATCATATTATTCCGCGCCGGCCAACTACGGCGTGGCCTTTGAGTCGGGCTGGGATGCGAACGGTCTGTCGCTGAAACTGGGTATAAACATGAAAGAGCTGGAAAAGCTGATCGAGGAAAAGGGGGAGTTGGTCGATGTTAAGTAAAAAAATCACAAAAGAGGAATTACTGATTGTAACAGCAGCCCGCCAGATAAAGGATCACGGCGTTTGCGTGCTGGGTATCGGTATGCCGATTCTGGCAGGAGCCCTGGCCAAGAAAATCCACGCACCCAGGGCCGTGTTACTGATGGAGTCCGGTATCGTTGACTTTCATCCCGTGGGGTTGCCGGCCAATGTGGCCGATGCCACCTGTACACGCGGATACGGGTACGCCACCGATTTGTTCAGCGTCTTTACGACCATTACCTATGCAGGTTATCTGGATAAGGCTTTTCTGGGTGTCGGGCAGATCGATAGATATGGAAATATCAATACATCATATCTGGGAATGCCGCCAAAAGCACAGCGAATCACGGCGGCGGGCGGAGCGCCGGAATTTTACGGCTATGCGAAAGAAACGATTCTGACGATGAAGGGCAAAGGATTTGTGGATAAGTTACCATATTTGACGTCGCCCGGTTATCTCGGTGGCGGCGATGAGCGTGAACGATCCGGTCGTTACCGGCCCGGCTCAGGACCAAGTACCCTGATTACACCCAAAGGTATCTTCAACAGGAGTTTCGGGGATAATCAGGCAAAAAGCCCGCAAAGCCTTGATTTACGGGG
>CAZQAM010000352.1:0-2630 GCA_964591355.1 uncultured Oscillospiraceae bacterium | reverse complement strand
CCTGCCTTTTTGATTCCTGTTGCCCGGGAGCTTGCCTGCAGCCGTAAGCCTGACAGGCGGAAACAAGTTTGTTTGCTGAAACGCCTATGTTCGCCGGGATGGGTCCAGGGGGCTGGCCCCCTGGCGCGGGGTTTGGGGCCGCGGAGGCCCCAAAGGAACTCCCCGAAAACCTGCTTATTTCAGCGCCCGCACGGATCGGCCCTCGGTGAGATCGGTGCTGAGGGTAATGACCCGGTGAACCGCCTGACCGCCGGCGCTCAGAAGATCCAGCATCAGATTGGCGCATTCCTTCCCGATGCTCAACTGCGGCTGGCGCACCAGGGTGAGATCCGGAAACACCGCGCCGAAAAGCTCCAGCTTATCAAAGCCGATCACCGACAGATCCTCCGGCACCCGGACCCCCGACTGCTGGAGCGCCAGCATGGCGCCCAGGGTCATTTCAAAATTGGTGACAAACAGGGCGGTGGGACGGTCCGGCAGGTTCAAAAGCGCCTGCACCGCCTGGTATCCTCCGTCCATGGTGTAATCCCCGTAGCGGATATATTCCTCCGCCGGTTCGATGCCGGCGTCCCGCAGGGCGTTCAGGTAGCCCGTCAGCCGGCAGTCGGTGGTATACAGGCGCGGGCTGCCCAGCACCAGGCCGATCTTCCGGTGGTTCAGGTCGGTGAGCTTCCGCACCGCCTGGCCGGCGGCAAACACATTGTCGATGACCACGGCGCTGGTCCTGCCCCGGAGGGATTCAATGAGCCGATCCACCAGCAGGATGGGAACGCCCGCGGAAAGGGCGGGCTTCAAATGCGCTCCTGTCGGGTCGGTGGCCATATTGATCAGCCCGTCCACCCGGCGGTGCATCAGAAACGCCACGGCCTCTTTTTCCCGCCGGGGATCGCTGCGGCAGTCGCAGACCAGGACGGCGTAATCCTTCCTGCGCAGAATATCCTCCATGGAGGATATAATGGAAGTAATAAAGGTATTGCTCAGTTCCGGAATGACCACGCCGATGACCCGGGACTGATGGGTTTTCAGGCTGCGGGCCACTTCATTGGGCACGTAATGCAGCTTTTTCACCGCCGTTTCGATCAGCGCCCGGTTTTTCTCCCGCACCGTTCCCCCGTTGAAATATTTTGACAGCGTCGCCAGCCCCAGGCCGGTTTCCCGGGCCAGATCCTTCATGGTAGCCGCCATGGACACACCTCCCGCCGGATATGCCTTCATTGTACAGGAAGACGAGGGGAAACACAAGGCCCTTCCGGGTATTCAGGCAGGCGCCGCCCCGGGATCGGACGCGGACCGCAGTTCCTTTTCTTCCCGCCGCGCCTCATAGATCTGCGCCAGGCCGCCGTGGGAGGTCTCCCGGTATTTCTCATGCATATCCTTCCCGGTGCGGTACATGGTGGCGACCACCTCGTCAAAGGAGATCTTCCGGGTGGAATACAGGAAGCGGGAAAGATTCACCGCGCTGATGGCGCGCATGGCCGCCACAGCGTTCCGTTCGATACAGGGGATCTGCACCAGCCCCTTCACCGGATCGCAGGTCAGCCCCAGGTGATGCTCCATGGCGATTTCGGCGGCGTACTCGATCTGGTCGATGTTGAGGCCATACAGCGTCGCCAGCGCCGCGGCGGCCATGGAGCATGCGCTGCCGATCTCCGCCTGGCAGCCGCATTCCGCGCCGGAAATGCTGGCGTTGGTGCGGATCACATTGCCCACCAGCGCCGCAGCGGCCAGCGCGTCCAGGATCTCCGCTTCCGGGAACCCGCGGTCGTATTCCATATAATACATCACCGCCGGCAGCACGCCGCAGCTGC
This sequence comes from uncultured Oscillospiraceae bacterium, assembly GCA_964591355.1. Lineage (GTDB taxonomy): Bacteria > Bacillota > Clostridia > Christensenellales > Aristaeellaceae > RUG563. Next base: position 822 of record CAZQAM010000352.1, on the reverse strand, counting down.
CGCAGGTGGGCGCCGTGACCACCAGGTGCTCGTCGGCGTTTTCCTCGCTGACGGCGTAAGCGTAGGAGGCAATGACCCGGTTCATGGTCACGTCGGCGCTTTCGTTGTAGCACCGCGTATGATACAGGAGCCTGGCCTTCCGGGCCACACCCAGGCCGCCCGGCAGCACGCCCTCCGCTTCCAGCCCCCGGCGGACGGCATCCTTCATCGCCTGCCAGGCGGCATGCATATCCTCCCGGAGCGGCGAGCCCTCCAGGCGGAAAATCAGCTGGGGCAGAGTGAGCCCCTGATCCCGGCAGCAAGCGGCGATCTCGGAAAAGCTGCGCTGGGGGTACACTTCCCTGTCCTCCTCCGACGCTTCCCCTTCGACGCGGATGGAGCCGCCGCCGATGCTGAATATGCGACAGCGGCCGATTTCCCCTCCGTCCTTCCAGGCGGTGAACAGCATGGTGTTGGGATGCGGCAGATCCTTTTCCTCCCGGTTCAACAGGATCTCCGCCCCCGGCAGGCCCGCCTGGATGGCTTTTTTCGTGCCGTGGCCCTCCCCGGTAAAAGCCAGGGAGCCGTAAAGCGTCACCCGGTATGCGTCCGCCCCTGGGAAGCGACGGGCAAACAGCTGCGCCGCGCGATAGGGGCCGACGGTGTGGGAACTGGACGGCCCATGGCCGATTTTATACACGCTCCTGATGCTCTTCATGATACGCCTCCGCGAATATGGAAAGCGAAAGGAAGCGCCCTTCCGCCTTTCTTTCCTCCGTAATGTACCCGTTTTCTGCATCAGAGTATACCATATCCCCCGGGATTTCTCAACACACTCCCTGA
>CAZQAM010000351.1:557-2645 GCA_964591355.1 uncultured Oscillospiraceae bacterium | reverse complement strand
GCACCCTGCAGCTGGATGATGTCGATCTGAAAAAAGGCTACATCACCGTTGTGGACGAATACAATGAACAGGATGAACCCATCCGGACCAGCCAGCATCTTTTCGGCATCCCCCTGGATTCCTTCTACGGCTATATGAATGGGATGCTGCTGGACAACCGGGGCATGTACGCGGCGGTGCTGGTGAACAACCAGAACGACGAGAACGTGATTCCTTTCTTCAACGCCCTGCTGCAGGCGGGCAAAGGCGAAAAAGAAAACTGGATCAACGAATGAAGCGGATGCGGAGGAAGCGCCTGTGGACAGAAAAGCTGTGAGGCGATGGATTCTGGCGGCGGCACTGGCGATGTGCCTGCCGCTTTTGTCGTTGGCGGAGTCCGCCCGGGTGGTGACCCCCGGCGGCAAACTGAATATGCGCAAATCAGCCAATGAAAAGGCCAAAATCGTCACCGATGTGCCCAATAAAGCGATGGTGGACGTGGAGGAGATCGGGGAAACCTGGAGCCGCATCGTGTATAAAAAAAAGACCGGGTATGTGAAAACGGAATTTCTGAAAATCCCCTCCCGGCTGGCCGGCAAATCGGTCTATGCCGATGACGGCACCGTGCTCTTGCGGAAGGAAGCCAAAGCGGATGCCCCCATTGTGGATGTGGCGGGCTGCCAGGAGCAGCTGGAGGTTTTGAAAGCCGAAGGCGAATGGCTGGAGGTCCGCAGGGGGGACGTGACGGGGTACGCGGAAGCGGCGCTGTTTTCCTATCAGCTGGAGCAGCCTGCCGGCACCGCCGATTGGATGCGGGAGGAAGGCGTGATGGCGGTGGCGGCGCCCCTGCTCCTGGAAAAGGACGCGGCCAAAGGAAAGCTTGCCGATTTGCCCGCAGGGCAAAAAGTGACGGTGACGGTGACCGACGGAAAATACTGCCTGGTGATGTCAAATAAGGGCTGCGGCTATGTGCCTGTCTCTCACGTGCGGCTGAACGGGGTGGAGGATACAGGCGAAAAAACTGCAGGGATGACGCCTGTGGAAGCCGCGGATGCGGCGGCTGCGGCGCTGAAAAAAGCCTGGCCGAAAGCTTTCAAGCAGGAAAAACTGTATTATCAGGCGGAGGTGCTCGAGAAAAAGGATGGAATCGAAGGGCCTTTGTACCGCTGCGGCTTTTATGACGAGCAGGATCGCTATCTGTTTGCCGCGCTGGTGCGCGCGAAGGACAAAACCGTGGCGCTGACCGCTTCCTATGCCGGCTTTGCCGCTCCTGTGAAAGAGGAGGAAATGCTGCTTCCCGAGGGGGAGGTCAGCCTGAAAATCAGCGGGGAAAGCTTGCGGGTGGGCGACGCAGCGGAAATTTCCGTGGGAGCCTGGACGCGCTATCAGTGCGCATACACGCTGAAAAAGGATGGCAAGCAGATCGCGCAGACCGAGCCGGGCCGGCACTTTTCGGCAGCATATCGGATCCGGGAAGCCGGGGAATACACGCTCACGGTGACGGTGACAGACGAAAAGGGCGTGTCCGTGTCCGCCGAAGCCGCCTTCCGGGCAGAGGGGGAAAGAGGGCTGACAGCCCTTTCCGATGTTTACAGCCAAAAGGACGGCTGGTGGGATACGGTGGCGTACCGCAAGAGCACCATGGAGCATTCCGGCTGCGCGGTTTTTGCCCTGTCCCACGCTTTGAAGCGAATGGGCCTTACAGGAGAAGAAACCCTGCCGGAAAACCTGGCGAAAGCCTACGCCCTGTGCCTGACCCCGGAGGGCACCAACAACGAGCGGCTGATCACCACCGCATCGAAGGATTTCGGCTTCAAAACCCAGCGGCTGCTGATCCATGACACAAAGCAGATCGTTTCCCTGCTGCGCAGCGGCGCGCTGTTCAGCTTCCGGGTTGCCCGGGGGCATATCGCCATGATCAGCGGCGTTTCGGAGGACGGCGCCATGGTGCGGGTGGTGGACTCGGCGCCGGACGCTACTTTTGAAAGAATCATCAATGTTTCAATGTATTATCAGATGCGCAGCGGCAGCTTCCGCACCGCCCTTTCTCTGGAGGATATTCCCGGCGCCCGGTGGTATCTGGATACCGACGCATACGGCGGCCTGGAA
>CAZQAM010000351.1:0-547 GCA_964591355.1 uncultured Oscillospiraceae bacterium | reverse complement strand
GGCGAAGGAATAACGGGTCCGGAAGCGCAAAAAGGAAAGGAGAATGAAGGAAATGAAAGCAAATCCGTTCCCCCGGACCACAGTGGCAGGGGTTTCTCTGTCCAGGATGATTATCGGAACCAATTGGATCCTGGGCTGGAGCCACCGCAGCCCTGCGGCGGATCAGCAGATCAAAAGCCGCTTTCCGGAAGGCAGCGCGGTGTTTCCGCTGCTGAAAGCGTTTCTGGATGAAGGCGTGGACACCATCATGGGCCCTCTCCAGCAGGAAAGAGTGATGCAGGAAGCGGTCCGGGAGGCGCAGGACCGCACAGGGCAAAAAATGATCCTCATTGATACGCCGATTATCAATGTGGACGATAATGAAGCTGCCCGCCGGGAAGCCCGGGCCGTGATCCGGCGAAGCAGGGAATGCGGCGCTGTGTTTTGTTTGCTGCATCATTCCAGCGCGGAGCAGCTGGTGAACAAGAACCTGCATCAGATCGCCAGACTGGGCGATTATACGGACATGATCCGGCAGGAGGGGATGATCCCCGGGCTATCGGCCCAT
>CAZQAM010000350.1:0-2646 GCA_964591355.1 uncultured Oscillospiraceae bacterium | reverse complement strand
TCCGCCGCAGGCTCTGGAAGCATATCCAGAGAAATGTGTCGGTCCACGTGCCTGAACCAACTGTTTTTCCTCATGTCTCTGCATACGTTCAGCGCGATCCGGCTCAGCCAGGTTTTGACACCAGCCTCTCCCCGGAATTGTTCCATGCTTCGATAGGCTTTCAGAAATGTTTCCTGCACTGCGTCCTCCGCCATGGCCTGATCGTGCAGATACGCAAAGCAGAAACGGAGCAATGCAAGCTGGTGCATTTCCACCCATTGGGTAAATTGCTCATCTTTCATACGGTCCGGGCCCTGTACCGTATCCATGCATTGCTCACCCCCTTTCACCTGTACAGACGATTCTAAACGCAAAAATACAACATATTTCACAAAAATCGATTCATTTGCCTTTTTGCTATTCCTATGGTATACTGGATTGCCTGAATAAGCAACCAGGAGGATCGGTATGGCTTCTTTTGTAGACCGCGCGCCTTTTACCGCCAAGGCAGGCAGCGGCGGGAACGGCTGCGTTTCCTTTCACCGGGAGAAATTTGTGCAGAACGGCGGCCCGGACGGCGGCGACGGCGGGCACGGCGGCGATGTGATCCTGCTGGCCGATGAAAACATGCATACCCTGCTGGATTTCCGCTTTCGCAGCAAGTATGAGGCGGAATCCGGAGCGGACGGCTCCTCCGGTCGGCGCCAGGGCAAAAAGGGCGAAAACCTTATCGTGAAAGTGCCGGTTGGCACGGTGGTAAGAGATAAAGCAACCGGCGTTGTCGTGGCAGATATGTACGAGGCGGGCCGGGAAAAGGTGCTGCTTCGGGGCGGCAGGGGCGGCTGGGGCAACAGCCATTTCGCCACGCCCACGAGGCAGGCGCCCAATTTTGCCAAGCCCGGTATCAAAACGGAAAAGCATGAATTCATGCTGGAGCTCAAATCCATCGCCGACGTGGGGCTGGTGGGTTACCCCAATGTGGGGAAAAGCACGCTTTTGTCTGTGGTCACTGCCGCCAGGCCCAAGATCGCCAATTATCATTTCACCACCCTGACCCCCAACCTGGGCATGGTGCGCCGCAACGGGCAGGACTTTATCATGGCCGATATCCCCGGCCTGGTGGAGGGCGCCAGCGAAGGCGCCGGGCTGGGGCATGATTTCCTCAGGCATGTGGAAAGGACCCGGCTGCTTCTTCATGTGATTGACGCCGCCGGCAGCGAAGGCAGGGATCCGGTGGCCGATTATGAGCAGATCAATGCGGAACTGCAAAAATACGGCGATCTGGCAGACCGTCCGCAGATCATCGCCGCCAACAAAATGGATCTGCCGGATGGGGAGACCGGCTATGACATGCTCAAAGAGCACATTGCCGGCCGCTTTCCCCTTTTCCCTATCAGCGCCGCTGCGCATCAGGGCCTGGATGAGTTAATGAGCTGCGTGGCCGATACCCTGGCCGCGCTGCCGCCCATGGAGCCTTTCACAGAGGAAGAACTGCTGCCCGAAATGCTGGAAAGCAGCGGCTATGAAATCACCATGGACGGGCCGGTCTTTGTGGTTACCGGCAGCGCCATCGTGCAATTGCTGGACAGCGTGAATTTCAGCGACGAGGAATCCATGAACTGGTTCCACCGCACCCTGCGCCGCGCCGGCATCATTGACGCCCTCCGGGAAAAAGGCGCGATGGAAGGCAGCACAGTGCGCATGGAAGATATGGAATTTGATTTTGTGGAATAAGGAGAGATGGATATGCTGGAACTCAGCAGCAAGCAGCGGGCTTATCTGCGCTCCATGTGCAACACCCTTCAGCCCGTTCTGTACATCGGCAAGGAAGGCATCACCGATGCAACCATCACCGAGGCCTGGAACGTGCTGGAAGCCCGGGAGCTGATCAAATGCGCCGTGCAGCGCGAGGCGCCGCTCACCGCCCGGGAAGCCTGTCAGGAGCTGTGTGAAAAAACCCATGCCGCCCCTGTGCAGTGCATCGGCGGGAAGTTTTCCATATACCGCCCCCGCCGGAAAGATCCGACGATTCAGCTGCCATAAATGAAATCAGACAACCAAACACCCCGGCTCCATGCGACGGAACCGGGGCGTTGATTTACAGATTCAGCAAGGCGGATCAGTTGGCCGCTTCCATAAACGTAGCGTCCACCCGGGGATAAGTCTTCACGTTTCCGTCGGAATCCAGCACGCTGTATTTGCCGCTGTAAACGCCATACAGCTTCACTTTGCTGTCCACCGTCAGGTTGGGGTCCGTTTTGCTGATGACGTAGACATGGCTCTTGTAAGTCGATCCGGATTTGGCCATGGCAAGGGTGATCACCCATTCATTGATGCTGGGATTCACTGAGACCACGTAACCTGTAAAGGTAACGCTCTTTCCTTCGGCAACGCTCTTTGAAAGCTGAGCGTATGTGACCTTTTTGGCTGATGAACGCACTTTGGCGTCCTGCTCTGTTTCCGAATAGGTCCTTTCCGCGGTATAGGTGAAAGTACGGTCCACCAGCCCTTTCTTGGTCACAGCCAGCACAAAATGATAGGTACCGGGGGCGCTGGTATCCACGGTGAATTTAAAGGTCTTGCTGGTGGAAGTCTTGCTGAAATTCACCGGGCCGGACACCGAGATCGGAAGAGCACACGTCTGAACTCCAGTCACCGCTCATTATC
>CAZQAM010000349.1:0-2656 GCA_964591355.1 uncultured Oscillospiraceae bacterium | reverse complement strand
TGTATTTTTACACGAGAAAGGCCCTGCGGCTGAACCGGGAAGCCACCCGGAAGCAGGAAGAATGAGGAGAGGGAAAACGGGTACTTTCCTGGAGCCCAGGAAAGTACCAAAGGAGGCACACTGAAAGCTTTCTCTGGCGGTCTCCTGGATGCTTATTCTGCCACGAGGCAAGTACACGTTCTTTTCTGATCTGATACTATTTTTCTTCAAAATAATTGAATGTTGTTCACGGAGGAGATCCTTCGCTTCGCTCAGGATGACAGGCTGGGGCTCTGTCATTCTGAGCCAGCGGAGCGATTGCGAAGCGCCAGCGAAGAATCTCATTGCATCTTTTTCATTCAATCTTTTAGATGCGATATAGTATGATATACAAAAACGGCGCAATGCCTTACGTTCCGGTGAGCGTTGCGCCCTTGTTTTGCTTGTAAAAGGCTTAGCCTTCACGCGCCTTTCTCGGAAAGAGGTCCGGGGGAAACCGCTCTTTGGGCTCCAAAGAGCGGTTTCCCCCGGAAAAAAGCTTCACTCACTGAATTTCTCGTATCAGCCGTTACACGATGGCGGTCCAATGATGGGTGTCCGGCGCGGTGCCCCACTGGATGGCGGTGAGGGTATCGTAGAGCTTCTGGGACAGTTTGCCGATGCCGCCGTCCGCCACCTGATAGCGCGTATCGTTGATGCGCAGCTCGCCGATGGGGGAGATGACCGCGGCGGTGCCGCAGCCCCAGGCCTCCTGCAGGGTGCCGTCTTTCATGGCCTGGGCCAGTTCATCCACGGAGAGCAGGCGCTCTTCCACAGGATAATTCATTTCTTTTAGCAATTCGATGCAGCTCTTGCGGGTGATGCCGGGCAGGATGGAGCCGGTGAGCTTGGGGGTGACCACGGTGCCGTTGATGAGGAACATCACGTTCATGGCGCCCACTTCTTCGATGTATTTGCGCTCCACGCCGTCCAGCCACAATACCTGGGAATAGCCCTCGGCCGCGGCCTTATCGCCTGCGCGCATGGAGGCGGCGTAGTTGCCGCCGCATTTGGTATAGCCCGTGCCGCCGCGGACGGCCCGCACATCCTCGGTTTCGATCATGATCTTCACAGGGTTCAGCCCCTCGGCGTAGTACGCGCCCACGGGGGAAGCGATGATCAGGAATTTGGCGTGATGGATGGTATGCACGCCCAGGGTTTCGTCATTGCCGAAAAGGAAGGGCCGCAGGTACAGGCTGGTGCCGGGCTGGGAGGGCACCCAGTCCTTTTCCATGGCCACGTACTGCTTGAGGGCGCCCAGGGTGAATTCCTCATCCACCTGGGGCAGGCTCAGCCGCTCGGCGCTCTGGTTCAGCCGCTTGATGTTTTCCCAGGGGCGGAACAATTGCACTTCCCCGTCAGGGCGGCGGTAAGCTTTCAAACCTTCAAAGATTTCCGCGCCGTAGTGGAATACCGTGGCGGCGGGATGCAGAACCAGGGGCCCGAAGGGCTCGATGCGGGCGTCATGCCAGCCTTCCTCGCTGCTCCAGTCCATCACGAACATGTGATCGGTAAAGAATTTGCCGAATCCCAGCTTGCTTTCGTCGGGCTTCGCCTTGGGAGATTTCGTGCGGATAACCTTGATTTCCATCATGATGCGCTTCCTTTCGTCTGTAAATGATGCGATGTGAACGCGCTGGCCGCGCCGCCCGCCGGGAGGATGGCGGGATATTCTTACGCCGTTTCGATGCTGTTGGCTTTTTGCAGCTTCAATTGTTCGATGGCGTTTTCGCGCATTTTGTATTTGAGGATCTTGCCGGCCGCGTTGGTGGGGAAATGATCCACGAAGGAGACGTAGCGGGGGGTCTTGTGCCGGGCCATATGATCCCGCACAAACTGTTTTAATTCGTCCTCGGTCATGGATTGTCCTTCTTTGAGGATGACTACGGCCATAATTTCTTCGCCGTACTGCGCGTCGGGCACGCCGATCACCTGCACGTCGGACACTTTCGGGTGGGTATAAATGAATTCGTCGATCTCCTTGGGATAGATGTTTTCCCCGCCGCGGATGATCATATCCTTGAGGCGGCCTGTGATGCGGTAGTTGCCCTCCGGGGTGCGGGCGGCTAGATCGCCGGTATGCAGCCAGCCGTCCCTGTCGATGGCGCTCTGGGTGGCCTTGGGCATTTTGTAATAGCCCTTCATGATGTTGTAGCCCCGGGCCACGAATTCGCCGGTGGTGTTGTCGGGCAGCTCTTCCCCGGTTTCCGGGTCCACGATTCTGCATTCGATCTCCGGCATGGCCCGGCCTACTGTGGCTACCCTGACTTCCAGGGGATCATCGGTGGAGGACATGGTGCAGCCCGGGCTGGCCTCCGTCTGGCCGTAGACGATGACGATTTCCGACATGTGCATTTTCTCCACCACGTCCTTCATCACCGCGATGGGGCAGGGGGAGCCGGCCATGATGCCGGTGCGCATGTGGGAAAAATCGGTCTTGGGGAAGTCCGGGTGCTCCAGCATGGCGATGAACATAGTGGGCACGCCGTGGAAGCAGGTGATCTTTTCCTGATGGATGCAGGCAAGAGACGGCTTGGGGGAAAAATAGGGCAGAGGAAACAGGCTGGTGCCGTGGGTCATCGAGGCGGTCATGGCCAGCACCATGCCGAAGCAGTGGAACATGGGCACCTGGATCATC
>CAZQAM010000348.1:0-2660 GCA_964591355.1 uncultured Oscillospiraceae bacterium | reverse complement strand
CTTCCGATCTTCTGCTGCTGCGGATGGGAAGGATGGTATTCGTATGCCTGGGCGCCGGAGAGGAGCGTGCGCAGGTTATGAGTGTGCACGTGGGCGCCCCGGGGGATATCCTCCGTGGCCTGGCCGATGGGAAAGCCGTATTTGATTACTGCTTCCCCTTTTTTGATGTCCCGCAGGGCCACTTTGTGCCCCATGGGCACATCATTCAGCAGCGTCACTTTCCCGCTGCCCCAGGATGCGGTTTCCCCGGCGGACAGCGGCTGCAGGGCCACCGCCACCAGATCCTTTTCCGAGATGCGTACGAGTTTGTTCATGCTGCCCGCTTCTCCTTACAGGCAGGATTGATAGGCCGTCAGGGCGCCCTGCTCCCGGATGAGGCGCAGGCCGTTTGCCGCGCTCTCTTCCAGCCCGGGCACCTTCGTCAGATCCTGCCCCCACATCCCTTCGTTTTTCAGCACTGCCCGCACCAGGTCCTCCGCGCTGTCGTCTCTGTGGGCGAAATAGAATTCCAGCACCCAGCGGTCGTCGCTGACGGTGTACGCGTTGCCCCCGGGCCGGCGGCAGACCAGGCCCTTCTCATTCAGCGCCTGGATGCCGCTGGTATAAAAGGCGATATACGCCGCCAGGCTCATGGTAAGGCAAGGGGGCAGGGCGTTCATTTTTTCTGCATAGTCCAGCAGGGTGGGCATATTCCGGGCCCGCCATTTGGAAGTGGAATTCAGGGAAATGCTCAGCAGTTCGTGGTTCACGAAGGGATTATTGAAGCGGTCCTGCACGGCGGAGGCGAAATTCAGGCAGTCCTGTCGGTCCAGGGGCAGGGTGGGGATCACTTCTTCGTAGAGCATTTGATTCATGAAGCTCCGCACGGTTTCGTTGTTCATACAATCCCGCACGATATCGAAGCCCGCCAGATAGGCTCCCAGCACAAAGCCGGTGTGGGCGCCGTTGAGGATGCGCACCTTCCGCTTTTTATAGGGCGTCACATCCGGCACCACGATGACGGGCACGCCGGCTTTTTGGAACGGCAGGCGCTCCTTCAGTTCCTCTGGCCCTTCGATGGCCCAGAAGCCAAATGCCTCGCCCACGTCGGTCAGCGCATCTTCGTAGCCGTTCTGCTCCGCCAGGGCCTTCACTTCTTCCGGATCCCGGATGCGGCCGGGCACGATGCGGTCTACCAGCGTGGAGCAGAAGATGTTTTCCTCATTGACCCATTGCCGGAATTCTTTGCTCAGATCCCAGTCGCCGATGTATTGGTTGACGCAGCGGCACAGCTCCCTGCCGTTGTTGTCAATGAGCTCGCAGGAGAGGATGGTGAGCCCCTTTTGCCCGGCGGCGAAGCGCTCATAAAGCACCCGGGTCAGTTTGGCCGGAAAGGAAAGGGGAGGGCTTTGATCGAAGCGGCTTTCGCTTTCATGCACGATGCCGGCTTCCGTGGTATTGCTGACCACGATTTCCAATTCCGGGCTTTTGGCAAGCGCCAGGACGCTTTCCCAGTCCTTGTAGGGATTGATGCAGCGGCTGACGCAGGAAATGATCCGCTTTTCGTCGATCTTTTTCCCCTTCTCGCTGCCCCGCAGGTACAGGGTATAGAGGCCCTGCTGGGCGTTGATCTGCTCCGTCAGGCCCTGGGGAATGGGCTGAACGATCGCCACCTTGCCGTTGTAGCCGGCTTTTTCGTTGGCGATGTCAATGAAATCATCCACGAACGCCCGGAGGAAATTGCCTTCCCCGAACTGCATTATTTTTTCCGGCGCGCTTTTGAGCACGTACCCGGAGTAGCCTGCCTGATCCAGCACGGTGTAATTGAGCACAGCCATGGCGCTTATCTCCTTTTTCCACGGACTTACGTTAAGCATATAACATTTTCTTCTTTTCGTCAATCAAGTGGAAAAACAGCGGGCCGCCCGGCCGAAAGCGCGTTCGCCTTTACAACAAATGCGAAACAAGAAAAAGGCAAAATGAAACAGAAAAAACGTATGCTTCCTGAATTGGTGAACAGAATTTGCGGGAGTATTACAAATTGCATACAATTTTCCCGGCTGCTTGAATTTGTACAAAGGGGATGTTAGAATATACCAGATGTTGTGGAAAGGAGACCGGATGCATGGGCGGATGGAAGCTGCTGATGATGGCTGTGCTGGCTGCCGCCGGCATCGCTCTGCTGGTGGACCGCAACAGACGGCAGTATGAAAGGGTGTATGCCCAGCGCATGCGCCGCAGCATGCTGTATTATGAGATCTACGCCTTGATCACCGAGGCCCGGAAGCACGAGATCGACCGGGTGCAGATTGAAAGAAACCGCATCGTGTTTTATGCGGTGTTTCCCCCGGGGAAGATCGGGGAATACACCCTGTCCGAGCACGGTCACAGGCCCCTGAATTCCCAGCGCACCCTGGCGTTGGTGCAGGCCCTGATGGAGGACATGCCCATCCTCCAGGAAAACCGGTATTACCGTTTGCAGCGCTATGCTGTGATCCGGCCCAACGGGAAGAAGGATTACGGGTATCAGTTCATCATCCGCAGCAATTACAAAACGAAGCTCATGTATGCGCGGCAGCAGCCGTGGATCGGATAAAAACGGAATGCACAGGAAAGACGCATTCCGTTTTTTTGTCCGCAGCGGCGTGCTTTACTGGGCCTTGCGGTATCCCCGGGGGGTG
>CAZQAM010000347.1:907-2666 GCA_964591355.1 uncultured Oscillospiraceae bacterium | reverse complement strand
GTACTTTCCTGGAGCCCAGGAAAGTACCAAAGGAGGCACCCTGAAAGGAATCAAGGGCGGTCTCTTTGGTCCTTTCTCTGACCAGAGAAAGGACACGGTCCCCTTCCTATACCAGCTGTTTCCAATGAAATTGCAAGGAGTTGGCGGCGGATGTCTCCGCCGTCTTTTCATTTTGTCATAAAATCCCGGCACGCCTTTACAATTATTCCGGCGGGAAGTATAATTGAGCCGATCCATGGTCAGCGCATCGCCTGCTGCCCGAAAAAGGAGGCATCCCTGTTGACGACGCTGAAAACACTGAAGCCGGGGCAGTCCGCCCGGATCCAGGCAGTCGGCGGCGAAGGCGCGCTGCGGCAGCATTTCCTGGATATGGGCGTGATCCCCGGCGTGCAGGTCACCGTGATCAAGCTGGCGCCCATGGGCGACCCCATGGAGCTGCGCATCCGCGGATATGAACTGACGCTGCGCCTGTCGGAAGCCGAAAAAATCACCGTGGTTCCCATCCCCGCTCCGGAAGCGCCCGCGTCTTCCTCCGCCAGAGCCAAATCCCCGGATCACCCCGGCCTGGGCGAGGAAGGCAAATTCCATCCCAAGGGCTCGGGCGTGCCCCTGCCGGAGGGAACGAAGCTGACCTTTGCCCTGGTTGGCAATCAGAACAGCGGCAAAACCACCCTGTTCAACCAATTGACCGGCGCCAACCAGCACGTGGGCAATTTCCCCGGCGTCACGGTGGACCGCAAGGACGGCGTGATCCGCGGCCACGGCGATACCCTGATCACCGATCTGCCGGGCATCTATTCCATGTCCCCCTATTCCAGCGAAGAACTGGTATCCCGCAATTTCGTATTGAACGGGCAGCCCCGGGCCATCATCAATATCGTGGACGCCACCAACATCGAGCGCAACCTGTATCTGACCATGCAGCTGCTGGAAATGGGCATTCCCATGGTGGTGGCGCTGAACATGATGGATGAAATGCGGGGCAACGGCGGCACGGTGGATATCAACGCCATGGAAAGCATGCTGGGGGTGCCGGTGGTGCCCATTTCGGCGGCCAAGAACCAGGGCGTGGACGAGCTGGTGAAGCACGCGCTGCACATCGCCAAGTACCAGGAAAAGCCCCTGCGGCAGGATTTCTGTGACAGCACCGATCACGACGGCGCGGTGCACCGCTGCATCCACGCGGTGATCCATCTGATCGAGGATCACGCCGTGAAGGCCGGGCTGCCTCTGCGCTTCGCCGCCGGCAAGCTCATCGAGGGGGATGAACTGGTGCTCCGGCAATTGGAGCTGGATCAGAATGAGCAGGAAATGCTGGAGCACATCGTGTTCCAGATGGAAAAGGAGCGGGGGCTGGACCGCAGCGCCGCCATGGCGGACATGCGCTTTGATTATATCCAGCGGGTGTGCGACCGGTGCGTCACCAAGCCCCGGGAAACCAGGGAGCACCTGCGCAGCCAGCGCATCGATTCCCTGCTCACCGGGAAATGGACCGCCATTCCTTTCTTTATCGGCATCATAGGCCTGGTCTTTTATCTCACCTTCGGCCTCATCGGCCCGCTTCTGCAGGACTGGATGGAGCAGGGCATCGAAATCCTGTCCGGCCTGGCGGAAAAGGGCATGACCGCCGTCCGCGTCAATGATTCCATCCAGAGCCTGGTGCTGGAGGGCATTTTCGGCGGGGTGGGCAGCGTGCTCAGCTTCCTGCCCATCATCGTGACCATGTTTTTCTTCCTGTCCATGCTGGAGGACAGCGGGT
>CAZQAM010000347.1:0-897 GCA_964591355.1 uncultured Oscillospiraceae bacterium | reverse complement strand
CCTTCTTTATGGATAAGCTGCTGCGAAAAATCGGCCTCTCCGGCCGCAGCATCGTGCCCATGCTGATCGGCTTTGGCTGCACGGTGCCCGCCGTCATGTCCACCCGCACGCTGCCCAGCGCCCGGGACAGGAAAATGACCATCCTGCTGACCCCCTTTATGAGCTGCACCGCCAAGCTGCCCATCTACGGTTTTTTCGTGGCAGCGTTCTTCCCCGCCTCCGGCTGGTGGATCATCACAGGGCTCTATCTCCTGGGCATCCTCACCGGCATCCTGGCCGCCCTGCTCTTCAAAAAAACGCTGTTCAGGGGCGAAGCGGTGCCCTTCGTCATGGAACTGCCCAATTACCGCCTGCCCAGCCCCCGCAGCGTTCTGCAATTGCTCTGGGAAAAAACCAAGGATTTCCTGCAGCGGGCTTTTTCCGTCATCCTCATCGCCACCATCGTGGTCTGGTTCCTGCAGCACTTCGATTTCCGCCTGAATTTCCTGCAGGATTCCCAGCATAGCATCCTGGCCGCCGCAGCAGGCCTGGTGGCGCCGGTGATGCGCCCCCTGGGCCTGGGTGACTGGCGCGTGGTCGTCTCCCTCATCAGCGGCTTCCTGGCCAAGGAAAGCGTGGTGTCCATGATGGGCATGCTCTTTGCCGATCCTTCCGCTGCTCTCAGCGGCCTGGCCGCGGCGTCCATGCTGGTGTTCAGCCTGCTCTATACCCCCTGCGTGGCGTCCATCGCCGCGATCCGCCGGGAACTGGGCAGAAAATGGGCCCTTTCCGTGGTCCTGTGGCAGTGCGGCATCGCCTGGATTTTTGCTCTGCTCACCCGCCTGATCGGGCTGGCGCTGGGATTGGGCTAAGGAGGAAGCAAGCTTGCATTTCTGGGATTTTTTCAGATCGGAAGAG
>CAZQAM010000346.1:0-2668 GCA_964591355.1 uncultured Oscillospiraceae bacterium | reverse complement strand
CTCGTGACTGGAGTTCAGACGTGTGCTCTTCCGATCTCTCCGTCTTGGTGCCCACGTCGATGCCGCGGGTGGGCTCGTCCAGGATCAGGAAATCCGGATTGGTGGCCAGCCATCTGGCGATGATCACTTTCTGCTGGTTGCCGCCGGACAGCTGCTTCACCAGCGTTTCGGTGCTGGGCGTTTTGATATCCAGCAGATCGATATACTTTCTGGTGATTTCCATTTGCTTTTCCATGGGGATCTTTTTGGCGACGCCTGCCAGGGACTGCATGGCCAGCATGATGTTTTCCCGCACGGACAGGTCCTCCACGATGCCCTCCGCCTTGCGGTCGTCCGGGAGCAGGCCCATGCCCAGCCGCATAGCATCCAAGGGCGCGCTGATCCTGGCCGCCTTGCCATTCATCCTCAGTTCACCGGTCTGGGCCTTATCCGCGCCGTAAATAGCGCGGGCCAGTTCACTGCGGCCGCTGCCCAGGAGCCCGGTGAGGCCCACCACTTCGCCCTTGTGGATATCCAGGTCAAAGGGCTTGATTTTCCGGGCATGGCTCAGCCCCCGGGCCTCGATCAGCAGTTCATCGGAAACCGCTTCGTCCTCTTTGGATTTGATGCTGGCCAGATCATCGAAATCCTTGCCCATCATGGCCGCCACCAGCTTATAGCGCGGCAGATCGGCGATTTCATATTCGCCTACCAGGCGGCCGTTGCGCAATACGGTGATCCGGTCGCATACGGCGTACACCTGCTCCAGGAAGTGGGTGACGAAGATGATGCCGATGCCCTGATCCCTGAGGGAGCGCATCATCCTGAACAGCTTTTCCACCTCGCTGTCATCCAGAGATGAGGTGGGCTCGTCCAGAATCAGCACCCTGCACTCCATGTCCACCGCCCGGGCAATGGCGATCATCTGCTGCAAAGCAATGGAGTAATTGTCCAGGGTCTGGGTCACATCCACGTTGATATCCAGCTTCTTCATCAGGTCCCGGGCGCGGTTCATCATGGCCTTATGCCGGATGGTCCCCCACTTCGTGAGGGGCTCGCGGCCGATAAACAGGTTTTCCGCCACGCTCAGATTGGGGCACAGGTTCACTTCCTGATACACGGTGGAAATGCCGTTTTTCTGGGCGTCCAGGGTGGAATGGTTTCTGATGGGGCGTTGCTCTGCGCCCATATGGATTTCGCCCGCTTCAAAGTCATTCACGCCGGTGAGGCATTTGATCAGCGTCGATTTCCCGGCGCCGTTTTCCCCCATCAGCGCGTGGATTTCTCCCTCCCGAAGCGTGAAATCCACACGGTCCAGCGCCTTGACGCCGGGGAAAGTCATGCAGATTCCCCGCATGCTGAGAACCACTCGATTGCTCATGGCATGATACCCTTTCTGAAATGATCAACAAGGAAAAGAACCATGCGGAAGGCCTTCCGGTTCCTTCCGCATGGCAAGGTTTACCTGGTTATGAAGTGCAGAACCGGCCACTGAATCACAGGGGATCAATACTTGCGGGCGGCAAGCACTTCGTCGGTCATAACGGTCACGATGGCGCTTTCAATGCCGGGAGCGCAGAAGCCCTCATCGGGAACCAGGGTGAATTTCTCCACCTGCTCGCCGGCCTGCAGGGCCTTGATCACGTTCATGACGATGACAGCCTGGATGGGGTTGCATTCCACGTTGCACAGGATTTCGCCGTTCAGGGTGCGGGTCAGGCCTTCATTGGTGGCGTCGAAGGAGATGATGATCTTGCCGTCCACGCCGTACTTGATGCCGGCGGCCTTCATGGCGTCCATGGCGCCATAGGCTTCGTTATCATTGTGGCAGACCACAACGTCAAATTCGGGGAAGCGCTTGATGAAGTCTTCCATGACGGCCTGGCCGCCATTCTGGGTGAAGTCGCCGTCCTGGCTGGCCAGGATTTCCCACTCAGGATGATTGGCGGCAACCTTGTTGAAGCCGTCGCGGCGGCCGATGGCAGCGGAGGAACCGGTAGAGCCTTCGATCACCAGGATCTTGACAGCCTTGCCGGCCAGGTATTCTTCCAGCCACAGGCCGGCGGTTTCGCCTTCAGCTTCCATGTTGGTGCCCACAGCGGTGGTGTACAGGGTGTCAGGAGCGTCCACGGAGCGGTCCGCAATGATGCAGGGGATGCCGGCATCCTGGACTTCCTTGAGCACGTCGTCCCAGCCAGCGGTCTGGATGGGGTCGATCACGATGTAGTCAAAATCCTTGTTGACGAACTCACGAACCTTGGCCAGCTGCAGCGCGTGGTCATTGTCGCAGTCGATCAGCTCCAGCTCGAAGCCGGCTTCCTCAGTGAACACATCGAAGTAATTCTGGGTGTTGGCCATACGCCAGTCAGACTCGTGGCCCACCTGCACGTAGCCGATCTTGAGCAGCTCATCCGCGCTGGCAAAAGAAGCCAGGCCGAGCACCATTACGAGCGCCAGAAGCAGAGCAAACAGCTTTTTCATGGGAAACTCCTCCTTGTTTTGAGTAATTGAGTTTGAACTCGATATCATTATAGAAAAGAATGTGACGAATGAGAATACACGTTTATGCGTAAAATGGTGTGTTTTCTTCCCTGTTTTTTATTTAATTGCCAGTCCGAAAAAGAAAAGGGGGTTTTTCTTTTTTATTTGGTTCAAATTCTTTTTATTCATCCGCAGACGGGGCATTTTT
>CAZQAM010000345.1:0-2684 GCA_964591355.1 uncultured Oscillospiraceae bacterium | reverse complement strand
CTTTGCACGAACAAGGCCGCCCTCTTTGCTGCTTTCTCGGGCTCCGAGAAAGCAGTCCCCGTCCGGTCCCCTGTGAAAATCGCGCCTTCTCTGGTTCTCTCTTCAGCTTCGAAGAGAGAACGCCCGGAATCAATTATTCCAGAATATTCGAGGTAATGTAATCGACACCCAGGGCCGTCATCCGCTGCGCGTCCTGGAGGGTATTCACCGTCCACACGTTGATTTCGATGCCCGCTGCTTTGCAGGCCGCGGCCAGATCCGCGTCAAGCAGATGATAGTCGATATCCAGATCCAGGCGGTATTTCTTCAGCGTGTCCATGAGATCGGCAGGCACTTCTTTTTCAATGAGCCACTGCGCTTTTTGGTGGGGCAGGAGGCGGCGGACCGCGATCATGTTGGGCAGATCAAAGGAAATGAACAGCGTGCGCTCCAGCCAGCCAAGCTTACGGATGATGGCGATGATGGCTTCGATATCCGGTTCCTCAAAATGGTTTTTCAGCTCCAGCACGGCGGTCTTTTCATAGGTCCTGCAGATTAGGATATATTCCGCCAGCGTGGGCAGCATCAAATCCCCCCGGCCTCGTTTGCCCTCATGATCGAAAAGGCGCAGGGTGCGGAGACAGTCAAAATCGGTTTCCTCCACGATCCTGCTTTCGCCGCTGACGCGGCGGGTATCATCGTCGTGAATGATGATGAACTGCCCATCCCGGGTGCGGTGCACGTCGGTTTCAATGCCGAAATAGCTGCGGTTTCCGGCAGCCACGAAGGCAGCGCAGGTGTTTTCCGTTTCGATGCCGCTCAGGCCCCGATGGGCGATCATGCGGGGCTTGGGGGATGATGTGATATGCAGAGTATCCATGGCGATTCCTCCGGACGATTCTGTTTGGTTATAGGAAAAGGGTTTCATCCCACGGAGGAAACCCTTTGAAGCGGCTGGCATCGGCTGACCTGGTCTTTGCCCCCACACTCGCCGGCCGGGATCTTGCTCTGCGCCTGTGCGCCCTCACGCCATCCTCTCGCGCTGACTGCGCGGCCGGGCTTACCTCTAGACCGCACCATGCTCACCGGGGCTTTGCCCGGCTTACGTGGACCGTTTCGCCTGCGACTGGCATCGGCTTTCAACCACAGACCCGATGAACCAGCCGGTTTTATTATAACCGGATTCTGCTTTCCATGCAAGAAAAACCTGCTGCTTCCCGGGCCTCCGTCAAGGCGTCGCAGGCGGCCTGGCAGCCCAGGCGCGCGCATTCCCGAGGGCTTTTCCTCTGCACCAGCGCCACCGTCAGCCCGGCGCAGAACGCGTCCCCGGAGCCCGTCAGCGGCACATTCGGCAATGCCTGAGCGGGCACGAAGCCCCTGTCTTCGCCGCCCGCGAAATATACCCCTTCGCTTCCCAGGGAAATGAACACGTTTTTCACGCCCGTCTTCAGCAGCGCGTCCGCCGCTTTCTCCGGTTCTTCTTCCCCCGTGAGAGCAGACGCCTCCAGCCGGTTGGGCTTGACTGCCGTCAAGTGCGGCAGGATGCCCAGGAGCTTTTGCGCCTTGGCGGCGCTCACCGGATCGGCGATCAGCGGCACGGAAACGGTGTTGGCGATGGCTTCCAGGGTGTCCTGCGGAAGATTGGCGTCCAGCACGCAGGCGTCGGATGCGTCGATTTCAGCGATCCTGCTCAGGACAGCTTCCGGCGTCAGGCAGGCGACGGCGGCCATATCGCTGACGGCGGCGGCCATATCGCCTTTGTCGTCGTGGATGCACAGGTAAACGGGGCAGGGCCTGTCTGTGGGAACGCTGAGCGAAAGGTCGATGCCCTCCTGCCGGCACGCGTCAGCCAGCATCCGGGCGTGGACGCCGCTGCCCAGCGCCGTGATCAGACGGACGTCGGCTCCCAGCCTGCGCAGATGGGCGGCGATGTTCCGCCCGACGCCGCCGGGCCGCATGATCACCCGGCCCGGATTGGAATCCCGGAGCAGGAACGCGCTGTCCGGCACGCCCAGAAAATCCAGGTTCATGCCGCCGATCACCGTGATGTTCATCCGATTGCTCCTTTATTCCCCAAAGGGGGAATCCCCTTCCAGCAGATCTGCGGCGTCATGGAGCAGCCGCAGCGCGGCGTCCAGGCGCGCCGCGTCTTCCCGGGAGCCGGCATCCGCCGTTTCTTCAAAGCACGCCTGGGCGTCCTCCCGGGTATCCTCCAGGTCGGCCATCAGTTCGTTCAATTCATCCAGCAGATCCGCCATATCGCGGCGGTACAGAAAATCCATGGCGTTTCCTCCTTACAGGATCAGCATGCAGTCGCCGAAGGAAAAGAACCGGTATTGCTTGTCCACCGCTTCCCGGTACGCCGCCAGCGCTTCCTCCCGGCCCATAAAGGCGGATACCAGCATCAGCAGCGTGCTTTCCGGCAGGTGAAAATTGGTAAGCAGCACATCAGTGGCTTTGAATTTCACGCCGGGGGTGATGAAAATGCCAGTCATGCCCCGGCCCGGATGCACCACCCCGTCCTCGGTGGACGCCGTTTCCAGGGTGCGCACCGAGGTGGTGCCGATGCAGATGATGCGGCCGCCGGCTTTCCGGGCGGCGTTGATCTGGTTTGCCGCTTCCTCCGTTACTTCCCAGTATTCGGTGTGCATCTGATAGATCGGAAGAGCGTCGTGTAGGGAAAGAGTGTAGGATAGGGGGTAGGT
>CAZQAM010000344.1:0-2694 GCA_964591355.1 uncultured Oscillospiraceae bacterium | reverse complement strand
CATACGAGAGGGAATCTCGTGACTGGAGTTCAGACGTGTGCTCTTCCGATCTCAGGTCACGTCGAACAGGGTCAGGCCGCCCGGATCGAAACCTTCGGGATAGCACGCGTCAAACAGTTCCTCCGCCGCGGCGGGGCTGGTCTCCTCGCTTTGGTACGCGTTGAGCCAGGTGCGAAGCACCAGATCCCGCAGGGCATCGCCGGTATCGTTGCGGAAAGTGATTGTTTCCGTGATGGCGATTTCCCTTTCCTCCGGCAGCAGCTTCATCGTCACGTCATACTGCGTCAGGCCCTCGGGAGGCTGCGGGAAGGAAGCTGCCGGCATCCGCGAAGAGCGCAGCAGGAAGCATCCTGCCGCCAGCAGCGCCGCGCACAGGCACAGGGCCGCGATCCTGGCGCGCTTTGGGCGTAACAGATTTATTATACACCCTTTTCCCGCCATTTTCCAGCCCCCTTTCCTCATTCCTGCCGAATTTTCACAGGAACCGCGCTTCCTGCCGGAGAAACGCCATTATTATAACACACCTGAACGGGAAATCCCTGCATCCTTTGGCATTTTTTCAGAAATTCACTGTTTGTTCATGTTTTTTCCGGCCTTTACAAAATCTGCATTTCTGATTATAATGTTAGAATCCGTTTATAGAAGGAGGCCTTTGCATGCCTGTCCAGCCTTATGTTCCCGCCGATATCGAGCCGAAATGGCAGAAATACTGGGAAGAGCACCAGGCGTTTGCCGCTTCGGAGGATCATACGAAGCCCAAGTTTTACAGCCTGATCGAATTCCCCTATCCCTCCGGCCAGGGCCTGCACGTGGGCCATCCCCGGCCCTACACCGCTCTGGACGTGGTAGCCCGCAAGCGCCGCATGGAGGGCTATAACGTGCTGCACTGCATCGGCTGGGATGCTTTCGGCCTGCCCACCGAGAATTACGCCATCAAAAACCACATCCACCCCGCCAAGGTGACCCACGACAATATCGAGCATTTCCGCGGGCAATTGAAAAAGCTGGGCTTTTCCTTTGATTACTCCCGGGAAGTGAACACCACCGATCCCGAATACTACAAGTGGACCCAATGGATCTTCCTGCAATTGTTCAAACACGGCCTGGCCTACAAGACCGAAATGCCCATCAACTGGTGCACCAGCTGCAAGTGCGTGCTGGCCAACGAAGAAGTGGTGGACGGCGTGTGCGAGCGGTGCGGCAGCCCCGTGATCCGCAAGGTGAAAAACCAGTGGATGCTGAAAATCACCGCCTACGCCCAGAAGCTGCTGGACGGGCTGGATCACGTGGACTTTATCGACCGGGTGAAGATCCAGCAGCGCAACTGGATCGGCCGCAGCGAAGGCGCGGAGGTGGATTTCTCCCTGGCCGGGCTGGAAGAAAAGATCCGGGTGTACACCACCCGGCCCGATACCCTCTTTGGCGCCACCTATATGGTGCTCTCTCCCGAGCATCCGCTCCTTGAAAAACTGAAGGAGCACATCGCCAATTACGATGCTTTGATGGAATACCGCGCCGCCGCCGCCCGCAAGAGCGATTTCGAGCGCACCGAAATGAACAAGGACAAGACCGGCGTGGAGATTGAAGGCCTCCGGGCCGTGAACCCCGTCAACGGGAAGGAAATCCCCATCTGGATTTCCGATTACGTGCTCATGACCTACGGCACCGGCGCCATCATGGCCGTGCCTGCCCATGACGAAAGGGACTGGGATTTCGCCAAGAAATTCGGCCTGCCCATCATCGAAGTGGTGGCCGGCGGCAAAAACGTGCAGGAAGAATGCTTCCCGGACGTAGCTACAGGCACCCTGGTCAATTCCGAATTCCTCAACGGCCTTTCCGTGGCCGACGCCAAGCAGAAGATCGCCGACTGGCTGGTGGAAAAAGGCGTAGGCCAGCGCAAGGTGAATTACAAGCTCCGGGACTGGGTGTTCGCCCGCCAGCGCTATTGGGGCGAGCCCATCCCCATCATCCACTGCCCGAAATGCGGCATGGTGCCCATGGATGAAAAGGATCTGCCCCTCTTGCTGCCCGAAGTGGAGCATTACGAGCCTACCGACGACGGCGAAAGCCCCATCGCCCGCATGACGGAGTGGGTGAAGTGCACCTGTCCCCAATGCGGCGGCCCGGCCAGGAGAGAAACCGATACCATGCCCCAGTGGGCCGGCAGCAGCTGGTATTTCCTGCGCTACTGCGATCCGCACAATCGGGAAGCCCTGGCTTCCAAGGAAGCGCTGGATTACTGGATGCCCGTGGACTGGTACAACGGCGGCATGGAGCATACCACCCTGCATCTTTTGTACAGCCGCTTCTGGCATCAGTTCCTCTACGATATCGGCGCCGTTTCCTGCCCCGAGCCGTACATGAAGCGCACCAGCCACGGCATGGTGCTGGGGGAAAACGGCGAAAAAATGAGCAAGAGCCGGGGCAATGTGGTCAATCCCGACGAAGTGGTGGCGGAAATCGGCGCCGACGCCTTCCGGATGTATGAAATGTTCATGGGCGCTTTCGATCAGGCCATCCCCTGGAGCACCAACGGCGCCCGGGGCTGCCGCAAGTTCCTGGACCGGGTGTGGCGTCTGCAGGAAATGACCACCCCCGAGGAAGGCTTCAGCGAGGATATGAAGGTGTCCATGCACCAGACCATCAAAGATCGGAAGAGCGTCGTGTAGGGAAAGAGTGTAGGATAGGGTGGTG
>CAZQAM010000343.1:0-2704 GCA_964591355.1 uncultured Oscillospiraceae bacterium | reverse complement strand
TTTGAAGCTTGTCCGCCCCCAGAAGCAAAATCATTTCCGCGCCGGGAAACTCCTTTTCCAGCAGGGGCAATGTATCCGCCGTATAACGCACGCCGGGGGCCATGCCCGCTTCCGAAAGCGCCATATGCTCTTTTCCGTCCAGCGCCAGGCGGCATAATTGCAGCCGCTGATCCGATGAAGCTGCGGGCTCCCTGTGGATGGGATGGCCCATGGGCACGAACACCACCCGGTCCGCCAGCCCGGACGCCAGGGCTTGCTCCGCCAGAAAAATATGCCCCTGATGAATGGGATCAAATGTGCCGCCCAACACGCCCAATCGCAGCAATTGTATCAACTCCTGACGATAGTATACCGCATTTTGGGTATTCTGAAAAGAGGGGGAAATGTGAACAATGCAGGAATTTTTACAGGAATCCCGTTTCCGGTCACTGATGGATGATCTGGGCTTCCGCTGCCTGACGGCGGCGCTCTGCACCGGCTGGTTCATTCTTTTGTGGGGCGCCACGGCGCCTGCCCTTCTCTCCGGCGCGGCGCTGACGGAGCTGGTATTCCTCCTTCGGCGGAAGACCCGGGACGGGCGGCTGAAAAGAAAAGAGGAGAAGCTTCGGCGTCGCATCGGCGGAGAAATGGCGCTGGAGCAGCTGCTCATGCAGGAGCCCCGGCGGGCGCACTTTGAGACGGCGGTCCTCCTGTCCCAGCGCTGTCCCCTGACGCTGCTGCAATCCGGCAGCGACGGAGTGCTGTGCCGCCTTCGGCAGGAAAAGGTGCTGGTTTCTTTTTGCCTGCTGCCCGCCTTTGACGCCGTGGGCCCCCGGGAGGTCATGGCGCTGCAGCGCGCCGCCCGGGAGAGAGGCGCTGTTCGGGGCATCCTGTGCGTGCCGTGCCGAATCACCCCCGAAGCGCAGCAACAGGCCGGCGGGGAAATCCCCGTATCTTTTCTCAGCCGGGAAACGCTCCTGTCCCTGTTCGGCAGCGCCAGCCCCGCCACCGACGAGCAATTGGTGGCCCTGGGCAAGCGGCGGCGCCGCCGTCCGCCCGTTCAATGGCTGTCCATGATCTTCCATCCCCGGCGCGCCGCCCGGTACGCGGGCTACGGCGGGCTGCTGATCGGCATGTATCTACTGACGGGGCTCCTGTATTACGCCGTGCCGGGGCTCATTTGCCTGGCCCTGGCGGCGGCCTGTCGGTGCGCAAAAAGGAAAGAAGAGATTTTGTAACGGCCGCGCATGAAAAGAGGCTGCTTTTGCGTTGTATGGGTGCGGCGCTTGTGCGGAGGGCCGCATTCGTGGTATAATGACAGAAGCGGCGGATTGCGCCGCGCGGACAGAATCCCGGAAGGGGGTGGATGCTTGAAGCGGAAAAACCATCGTGAAAACGGCGAAGAGCTGCAGTACGATCCCAATCTGTATGAAGAAAACCCCTGGGCGGAGGATGCGTATCCCGCCGGGGAAGAAACCCGGCAATGGAAGCAGGAATTCCCCGATGACTCCCGGGAGGATTATTTCGCGGAGCCGGAAGCCGTACCGGAGGAAAAGGACGGCCGGGCGGAATGGCCCGAGGAGATGACCGGCGCCTTCTACGCCCCCAATGTGGGAAACGGCGCCTGGCTGGGAGAGGATCTGCCCCTGGAGGAGGAAAAGCCGCCCCGGCGCACCATCTTCAAGCCCCGCACCCGGAAGCCTTCCTTTCTGCTGGCCGTCATCGTCAATTCCTTCAGGATGCTGATATTGCTGGTATTGCTGCTGGGCCTCAGCAGCGTCGGCGCGGTGGTGGGCGTGGCCAAGGCCTATATGGAAACGGCCCCTGTATTGGATCTGGCCGCCATCGACGACCAGGCGCAGACTTCTTTTATTTACGACGCCAACGGCAATCAGATCACCGATTACAAGGGCTCCGAAAACCGCATCATGGTGTCCATCGAAACCATGCCGCTGATGCTGCAGCACGCTTTCGTGGCGGTGGAGGACGCCCGGTTTTATACCCACAACGGCATCGATATCAAGCGCATTGTGGGCGCTTTCGTGACCAATTTCATCTCCGGCAGCCAGCAGGGCGGCTCCACCATCACCCAGCAGCTGATCAAGAATACCCTGCTTTCCAGCGAACAGTCCTACAAGCGCAAGATCCAGGAAGCGTACCTGGCCATGCAGCTGGAAACCCGGTACACCAAAAACGAAATCCTGGAATCCTACCTGAACACCATTTATCTGGGCGAGGACTATTACGGGGTGAAGGTGGCGGCCTACGGCTATTTCGGCAAAGAGGATTTGAACACCCTGACCCTCCGGGAATGCGCCATGCTGGCGGGCATGACCAATAATCCGTATTATTACAACCCCCGCCGGAACTTCTATACCCGCCAGAGCGAAACCACCGATTATAAAAAAATCACCAATGACCGTACGGACTACGTGCTCCGCTGCATGTATGAAAACCAGTTCATCACCCAGGAGCAGTATCTGTCCGCCATGAACCCCTCCGCCGCGCAGGTGCTGGAGCACTCCCCCGCCTCCACGGCTTTGTATCCTTACGCCCATTATGTGGAATACGCCGTAAGGGACGTGGTAAAGACCCTTCTGTCCATCCGGGGGCTGGAGGATACCGCTGCCAACCGCAACAAAATGGAAAACGAGCTGCGCACCGGCGGCTACCACGTGTATCTGGCGCTGGATACCCAGATCCAGACCATCGTGGAAAACACCCT
>CAZQAM010000342.1:1732-2707 GCA_964591355.1 uncultured Oscillospiraceae bacterium | reverse complement strand
GTTCAGAGGTGTGCTCTTCCGATCTTTGGAGCCGGTAATCACCAGGCTCTGCACAAAGGTTCTCTGCGTAAAGGTATAAAGAATAATCAGAGGAACACAGCAGATGAAAACGCCGATGCCGATGAGCTGCATCTGCCTTCCGAGGGGCACTGTGACCATCTCTGTGGCATTGGATGAAAAATACTTGCTCATCTTGGAAACGATGCTGCTCAGCTCCCGGGAATAAACGGTATAGCCCGTCAGGAAATTGCGGGTATAGAACAGATCCGTCCATTGCCAGACAAAGCTGAACAGGAAACAGCTGGCGATGGTGGGAACCGCATCAGGCAGCATGATTTTGATGAAGGTATGCATGGTGCCGCAGCCGTCCACGTAAGCTGCTTCCTCCAGGGTTTCCGGCACGCTTTTGAAATACTGGCGGAGCATGTAAATATACAGCCCGTTCTTCAATCCCATGCATGTCAGGCCCATCATGGTATAGGGCCACAGGGAGCCCCGAAGGTTCAGTTCGCTTCCGGTCAGCAGCTTGATGATCCCAAAGATATCAAAGTGGGCAAAATACAGGAACAGCGAAGTCTGAATTGTCTGCGGCGGAATGATGATCAGCAGCACCACGCAGGCGAACCAGAATTTCTTGAGGGGAAAATCGTACCTTGCGAAGCCATAAGCCACCAGCGTGGTGGAGAGTCTCTGGCACAAGGACATCACAAAAGAGATCCAGGCGGTATTCAGCATGGATTTCGGAAGGACTGTCAGATCCGCCACGATCCGGTAATTATCCAACGTCACGTGCCGGGGCAGCAGACGAATGGTGGAATCGTACATGTCTGTCTCGGACATCAGGCTGAGCGAAAAGCGGGTGATCAGCGGCTGAATGATCATAAAACACAGGCCAAACATCAGCAGCGCGCGCACGATGGACACAGTCACCTGGCCGACCCTGTGTTTCAGCAGATATCCTCCGCTGCGCTGATT
>CAZQAM010000342.1:0-1722 GCA_964591355.1 uncultured Oscillospiraceae bacterium | reverse complement strand
TTTCCCGGAAGCTAATGCTCTTACCGATAAAAACTGTATTGTTTTTACTCATAAGATTTCACCGCCCTGGTAATGATAAATGAGCTGATCCCGATGAACGCCAGCGCCACGCCAAAGTAAACCCAGCTTTCTGCGGAAGACACGCCGAAATCCATCTGCACCCCGTACATCACGTCGTTGATGTGTTCGATCACCTGGTTGTCATTCTTCATGAAGAAGTCGATGATCGTATAAATGCAGTTGACCAGCAGCAGGGGGCTGACCATGGGGAACGTGATCTTCCAGAAGGATTCCCAGGCGGAGCAGCCTTCCACATCAGCCGCCTCGTAAAGCGAGGGAGAAATGGACTGGAGGCCGCTGAGGAAAATGATGATCTGGATGCCGCTTGCCATGACGATATCGTAAATCGCGTCGATCATCTGGAAGATGACATCAAAGACCTCCCCCGCCACGCCGGACACAGACAGAAGGTTTTGCAGCGCCTGTGACAGGTTTACGCCGGAAGCTTCGTTCACGGAATCCGAAATACTGGTCATCAGATTAAAGAACTGATTTTGCTTTTCAATGCCGGGCAGCACGCCGGAAGAGAGAATCACGGGCAGGAAGAAGATGACGCGGCAGAGGGTCCTTCCCTTGAAATCCTGATTCAGGATCACGGCGATCACGAAGCTCAGTACCAGCGTGGCAATGACATTGATGGCCATACGGCCAATTTCGTTCACCAGGAGCTTATTGAAATCCGGATCCGAGATAAAAGCATAGGTGTAATTGTCGAGTCCTGCGGGAGTCATCGTTCCGGCCACCACATTGACCTTGCTCAGGCTCATCTGAAACGACATGATCAGCGGACGGACCATGAAAGCCAGAAAACCGATGATAAACGGCAGAATGAACCGTGTGCCGATCCTTGCGCGCCGGGCCTGCATCGTATTGTACAGCTTATTCCCTGGCACATACATTTGAATCGCTTCTGTGATCCCGCTGTACCAGTGATCCCGAAACTTGCGATTGCTCACGGACGATCCCTCCTTTCAACCAGATAATCGCGGGCCGGTATCGTCTTTCCGTCCTTTGCGAAAGCCTGATCCCCATAGTTGACATAAACGCAGGTGCCGTCCTCGTAAACCGTCACGGCCGCTTCCGGGCTTAACTTTTGATGGCCGATGATCCGCTGGCTGTTCAGCCCGGACATCTCCGTCTGGAATCGGCTGATCATGGGAATCAGATCATCCTTCCAGCGGTCATAGGAGGCCCCGGTATAGCAGCTGTAGGCCGAATCCTGCAGAATATTGGTGTCAGCCTTCATGAGAGAGAAGTTCAGCCCTGCGCCGTACTCGGCGCATTCAAGCAGAGCGGTCTGATAATCCCCGGCCAGGTTGATAGGCTCCCCTGTATAGTTTTTCAGGCCGTGAATGGCCACTTCAAAGAAGGGGATGGATTCATCAATGATGGCGTAGCCATTGCCGCTCAGGTTGATGTCCGTAACCAGATCAGCGTAAGGCAGCGCGTAATCGTTCCCTTCCTTGATGCTGATTTTCAATCCCATCTCCTGGGCCCGCTGCAGCGCCGCGATATGCTGGGCCTTGACCTGTTCCCGGGTCGTGGTGTCGGCATAGTTGTAATCGGCGCTCAAAAGATTGCCCAAATCCCGGAATGCGACGCCGGCCGCTCCCCGGTCCTTCAGCGCATCCATCAGGCGGAGATCGGAAGAGCGTCGTGTAG
>CAZQAM010000341.1:0-2716 GCA_964591355.1 uncultured Oscillospiraceae bacterium | reverse complement strand
CGTATTTTCCATTTCACTGGATCTGGCAGACTTCCTTTGCTTTCGCCAGATCCTTCTTCCTGACATAGATGAAATACACATAGCTGGCCTGATCGGAAAATGAGGAGGCCGGCATGCCTCCGTGGTATGCGCCGACGCCGATGCTGGAGTGGATCGCTTTTCCCAGGCTTGTATGGTTCTGAACGGTTTTCATGGTATAGGGGATGCCGGCAGCTTTCAGGGCTTCTCTTGCTTTTGCGGCCATCTCGCTGGAGGAATCGGCCAACAATCTGCTTCGGTTCAGAATCGTGATCATACTTTCATCCTCCTATTCTTTTTTACCGGGCCTCTTGCTTATTATACCATGCCTTCGGATGAACCGCAAACAGGAAGAAGGACTGCCGGAAAAGATTTCAACGCCTTTGCAGGTATTATCTGTGGATCATCAGGGCGCCGGGCAGCACCCGTGCGGCTGCTGCGCTTTCGCTGATGATTTCCCCGTCCACCTCCAGGGACGTTCCGGGAGCGGAAAAACGGACGGAGGACACGCGGCAGAAATGCGTTTCCGGGAAGGTGAGGATTTTGCCCTGCATCAGGCCGATGAGCCGCGGGATCAGGAACCGCTTTTTTACCTGGTCCACGATCACCAGGTCCAGCGGTCCGTCGTCCGCTTTGGCTTCCGGAGCGATGCGGATGCCGCCGCCGAAAACGCCGCCGTTGCCCAGGGCCGCGATAAAGGCCTTCCGGGTCTCCGTTCTGCCTCCGTCCGCCGTATACCTGATGGGGACGGACTGGAAATGGAAGAGGGTCTTGATTACGCCGTACAGATAGGGGAGCAGGCCCCGGCAGTATTTCTTGGCTTTCAGCGCGTATTCCAGCACCGATACGTCAAATCCGGTGCCGATGACGTTGAGAAACAGCTGGCCGTTCACTTCTCCGGCGTCGGTGGGCCGGGCGGGATGGG
Source organism: uncultured Oscillospiraceae bacterium (assembly GCA_964591355.1). Classification (GTDB taxonomy): domain Bacteria; phylum Bacillota; class Clostridia; order Christensenellales; family Aristaeellaceae; genus RUG563. The sequence goes on along the minus strand of CAZQAM010000341.1, from coordinate 1,773 downwards.
AGAGGATATAATCCAGCGCTGCCATGGGCTGGGCTGGAAGCCCGATGGTTTTGATGAAATCATTGCCTGTTCCCGCCGGGATGACGCCCAGGGAGGTCTTTCCTCCCAGCAGGCCCCTGGCCACTTCCAGCGAGGTGCCGTCCCCGCCGATGGAAAGCACCGTTTCGATCCCTTCCTCCCGGGCGGCCCGGGCAAGCTCCACGGCATGGCCGGGTCTCAGGGTATAGATCAGACGGCTGTTCACGCCTTTTTGATCCAGCGCCTGCTTTACCTGCTGCCCGACCTTTTTTCCCCGGCCGCTGCCGGCTGTGGGATTGCAGATTGCATAAATCACGTACATTCCTTCTGTCTTTGCTTAATAACGGACCTACTGTACAATAAAACGCAGAATATGTCAAAAGAAAACTGCCGGATAGCGGGGAAGCGTTTGAAAAACGGCGCGAAGCATGCTATAATTGTCCCATTGCAGAGGAGGGAAGCGCATGCTGCGGGTAGCCAACCTGAAAATCAGCCTGGACGCAGGCGCCGAAGCGCCGCTGGCGGCGGCGCTGAACCGGCTGAATATTTCCCGTGAGCGGGTGCTTTCCTGGCGTGTCAGCAAAAAGAGCGTGGATGCCCGGGACAAGGGAAACGTGCATTTTGTTTTTTCGGTGGACGTGGAAGTGAGCGGGGAAGAAAGCGTGCTGCGCGCCCTGAAGCCCGGCACCGCGGTGAAATGCGCGCCGGATGCGTTTGCCCTTCCCGCAGTGCGGGGCTGCTTTGCGGGGCCGCGGCCTGTGATCGCGGGCTTCGGCCCCGGTGGCCTGTTTGCGGCGCTGCTGCTTGCCCGGGCGGGTTTGAAGCCCATCGTGCTGGAACGGGGAGAAAGGGTGGACGCCCGGAAAAGGACCGCAGAGCGCTTCAAGGAAACCGGTGACCTGGATCCGGAAAGCAATATCCAGTTCGGCGAGGGCGGCGCGGGGGCCTTTTCCGACGGCAAACTGACCACCGGTATCAAGGATCCCAGGTGCGCTTTGGTGCTGCGGGAGCTTTACATCCACGGCGCGCCGGAGGAGATCCTGTATCAGGCCCATCCCCACATCGGCACGGACCGGCTGCCTCAGGTGGTGGCCGCCATCCGGGAGGAAATCCTTTCCCTGGGCGGCGAGGTTTTCTTTTCCGCCAAGCTCACCGATTTGCGCGTCCGGGCGGGCAGCCTGTGCGCAGTGGAATATATGCAGGATGGAGAAACCCGCGAAATCGCCGCTGACGCGCTGATCCTGGCCATCGGGCACAGCGCCGCGGATACACAGCAGATGCTGTTCCGCGCGGGGGTGAACATGATCCAGAAGCCCTTTTCGGTGGGCGTCCGCATCGAGCATCCCCAGCAGCTCATCAATCAAAGCCAGTACGGGCGCTTTGCCGGGCATCCGGCGCTGGGCGCGGCGGAATACCGCCTGTCGGCCAGATTAAAGGACGGCCGGGGCGTGTATACGTTCTGCATGTGCCCGGGCGGAGAGGTGGTGCCTGCGGCCAGCCGGCCGGGGGGCGTGTGCGTCAATGGGATGAGCGCCTTTGCCCGGGACGGCGAAAACGCCAACGCCGCGCTGCTGGTGGATGTGCGCACGGAGGATTTCGGAGATGATCATCCCCTGGCGGGCTATGCTCTGCAGCGAGCCTGGGAAACGAGAGCCTTCCGGGCCGGGGGTGAAGGGTATTACGCGCCGGTGCAATTGGTGGGGAGATCGGAAGAGCACACGTCTGAACTCCAGTCACCGCTCAGTATCGCGTATG
>CAZQAM010000340.1:0-2721 GCA_964591355.1 uncultured Oscillospiraceae bacterium | reverse complement strand
CATGAATCAGCGGAAGATTATCTGGAGCAGATCCTGATGCTGCTGGAACGGAAAGGGTATGCCCGATCAACGGACATCGCCATCGGTCTGAATGTGACCAAGCCGTCCGTCAGCGTCGCCATGAAAAAGCTGAGGGAAAACAAGTACATCACCATGGCGGAAGACGGCCTGATTTCTTTAACGGATAAGGGTTATGCCATTGCCAGAAGGATCTTTGATCGGCATAAGGCATTGACGAAGTATCTGATGCAGCTGGGCGTTCCCGAAGAAATCGCCCGGGAGGACGCCTGCAAGATCGAGCATGATCTTTCCGAAGAATCCTACGCGGCAATCTGCAGCCAGATCAGAATGAACTGAGGATATCCGTTTATTTCATCTGTCCTGCAGACAAGAGGATCTGTCCGCCATCCATCTTATAAACAATATCGGCATACCGCAAAGCGCCGTTTTCGTGGGTGACCAAGAAAACGGCCTTTTTCTGTTCATGGGCATAAGCATGGAAGGCAGATAAGACCAGCTCGGTGTTTTCATCATCCAGATCGCCGGTGGGCTCGTCGGCAAAGAGGAAATCGGGAGATTGTGCCAAAGCACGGACGATGGCCATACGGCGGAGCTCGCCGCCGGAGAGCTCGGCGGGACGGGCGTCCCGCAGCTGCGCGATGCCCAGCCTCTCCATCCATTGGGAAGCGGCTTTGGCGGGGAGAGGCTTCCCGTACAGCATGGCCGGGAGCAGGATGTTTTCCAGTACAGTCAGGGTGTCGATGGCGCTGCGGCCCTGGGGCACCACGCCGATTCTGTCGCTGCGCAGGCGGGAGAGCGCCCTGTCATCCAGGCTGTACAGGTCGGTTTTGTCGATCAGGACTTTGCCCTCATCAGGCGCCAGCAGCCCGGAAAGCATATTCAGCAGCGTCGTTTTTCCGCTGCCGCTGCGGCCCGTGAGCACGGCGACTTCACCGGCTATGATTTCAAGGCTTGCAGGTTTCACTGCATAGAAATAATTGGCGCCGCCTGTTTTTCTGAAATAGCGTTTGGAAATATTTTCAGCTTTGACAGCCATATCAGTTTCCCTCCCGCAGCGCCGTGCCGGGATCAATTCGGCTCAGGCGATACGCCGCGATTACGCTGGAAAACGCCGCCACGGCCATGGACAGCAGGATCGTCCCTGCCGCCAAAAGCAGTACCTTTCCCGCGTCTGGCATCAGATAGGGCAGCTTCAAGGCGCTTTCAATGAGCTTGGCGAAGGGAAAGAGCAGCAGCGCCGCCACTCCCACGCCCATCAGGCCGCCCAATAAACCGCACAGCGCAGACTCCAGCAGCACCATGCGCGAAAGCATCCCCCGGGACGCACCTGCCAGCCGCAGCACGGCGAATTCTCTGCTGCGTTCCCGGATGATGAGCACAAAAGCCAGCAGCAGGATGATGAATGCCAGCGCCCAAACCGATACGATCAGGATCGTCACTGTGCGGCTGACGCCCGCCAGACTGTCGGATACGACGGTGATCATGCTGCGGGTGCGCACGGCGGTGACCTTGCGGATGTGCCCGTTCAGGCGGCTGTTCACAGTGTCAATGTCAAATCCATCCTTCACCTTCACATACACGGCGGAGATCACCTGATCGCCGCTTTCGATTTTGTGGCTGACGCCTCTTTCCTCAGCGGCTGCCAGCAGAGCGTTCATGGTATCCATGCTGCAGTAAACCGCCGTATCCAGGCCGGTGCCGGTAGCTTCCAGGCGGGCGACTACCTTGCACCGCTGCTCGTAGATGCGGATGATTTCACCCACGTCCGCCTCCACCTTGCAGCCCACGGCCACGTCCATATCGCCCAGCTCCCGGGCCAGGCTCCGGGAGATCCAGGGCTGAACGGTGAAATCCTTCTCCGGGTCAATGCCGATCACCTGAATTTTGATGGAGCAGCAGTCGGCCTTCAGGGAAGCCAGGAAGGTCTGGGGCGCGGCCTTTTCCACGCCTTCCACTTCCAGGGCTCTGTCCAGGGCGGAGGCATCCATGTAAAACGCGCCGGCGGTGCCCTGCAAAAACATGTTCTGGAAGCTCACCTTGCTCTGCGCCTCGGAGGGCACCAGGATGATATCCGCCCCCAGACGGGCTTCCAGACTGTTCAGCCCGCTGCGAAGAGACAATACCACCACCGACCCGCCGAATACCGCTATTGCCAGAAATGCGGTGAGCAGGGCCAGGGCGATGGTGCGCCCGGGCTTGCGAGTGAGATTTTTCAATGGCAAAGAATAGCTTTTCATCTTTGCTTTGCTTCCCTTACGCTGATGATCACGCCGCTCAGGGCGCAAAGCAGCACTGCGGAAAACAGAAGGATCATAGCAGGCTGCATGACCATCCGGCAGCGCATGGCGCTCATATGGCACAGATCCATGAGCGTCCCCGGCGTCAGGATGCCCAGAACGCATACAGGCAGCGCGCTGAAAAAGATGCCCAGGCATGCGCGCCTTATGCACAGAGCAAACACTGCCATGACGCCCAGAACGCAGCCCAATCCCAGCAGCGTCTGTCCCGCCCAATGGCAGGAGCCGAAGGAACCGTCCTCGTGGACGCAGGGGGAGAGGAAGGTTTGACTGCCGATGATAACAATAAGTGACAGAATCAGAATAACAATTGCCGGAACGGTCTGTTTTTTCATAGATACCTCCCCGTAAGGCTTTCTTGGAAGGGGTGCAGGGGGGGCCGTTCTTTGGCCTCCAAAGAACG
>CAZQAM010000339.1:0-2743 GCA_964591355.1 uncultured Oscillospiraceae bacterium | reverse complement strand
AATCGCTCTGCCCCATCCGGCAGTGCGCCCTGGAAAAACAGGTGGAAACCTGCGGCAGCTGCATTGAATGGGAGAGTTGCGAGAAAGTGGGCATGATCCTCAAAAACAGCGCGGAAGCGCTCGGCAACCTGAAAGCCGCTTCCGGTGCATGACCGGCCGAAAAAAAGAAAGCGAGAAGAAACAGCATGAAAAACCATCACAAAAAAGGCCTTTGGGCGGGCATTGCCCTGGTTCTTGTTTTTATCGTATGGACCATCCTGATCCAGCGGGTGGACGTGCAGCCGCTGGGGCAAAACGGCACGGATATCGGGTTTGCCGCGCTGAACGTATGGTTCCATCAGCTGACCGGCGCGCACATGGGCCTCTATACCGTCACCGACTGGCTGGGGCTGGTGCCCATTGTGATCTGCCTGTGCTTCGGCGCCCTGGGCCTGATGCAGCTGATCCAAAGGAAGAGCCTGGCCAAGGTGGACCCGGATATCCTGCTGCTGGGGGGCTATTATCTCCTGGTGATCCTGGCGTACCTGATTTTTGAAAAGATCCCCATCAATTCTCGGCCGGTCCTCATCGACGGAGCGCTGGAGGGCTCCTATCCCTCCTCCACGACGCTGCTGGTGCTGAGCGTTCTGCCCACGCTGGTGTTCCAGGTGAACCGGCGGGTGAAGGACCCCCTTATCCGGCGGGTCACGGCGGCTTTTGCCGTCCTGTTCTCAGCGTTCATGGTGCTGGGCAGATTGATTTCCGGCGTGCACTGGCTCACGGATATTATCGGCGCGGTGATCCTCAGCGCGGGGCTTTTCCTGCTGTACCGTTCCCTGGTCGGGCTGCTGGATGCCAGGCGGCAAAAGACGCGGCCATGAAGACGCGAAAAAGACAGGAGGAAGGATATTTCCTGGCTCATACGGGGGAAAATATCCCGCGCGGTAAAAGAGGAAGATGAAACATGAATCAGGCGTGGTCCGAACAGAACAAAAAAATGCAGGCGCTGCTGAAAAAAGCGTCTTTGGATCAGGGCATGGAAGAATTGATCCGCCTCCGGCAATCGCTGATGGCCGAGATGCAGTCCTGGCGAGCGGTGCTTTCGGAGGAGGATTACAGCAAAATGCCCTTCCCCAACGCGGAAGGGTATCACAGCAAAACGGTGGCCTACTCCATTTGGCACATCCTGCGGATCGAAGATATCGTGGTCAACACCCTGATCCGCCAACGGGAGGAAATCCTGTTTTCCGGCGGCTTCCAGGGAAAAATCTTATCGCCCATCATCACCACCGGCAATGAACTTACGAAAGAGCAGATCGCCGAATTTTCAAAGAAGCTTGATATATCCGCATTATATGACTACGCGGAAGCGGTTCGGGAGGATACCGACCGGTGGCTCCGCTCCCTGGAGTTTGAAGAAACCAGGCGCCGTTTTTCGGAAGCGGACAGGGAACGCATCAGGGATCTGCGGGTCGTCAGCCCCGATGAAAAAGCCGCGTGGCTGGTGGATTACTGGTGCGAAAAAGACGTGGCGGGGCTCATCAGGATGCCCCTGTCCCGGCATTGGATCATGCACGTCGAAGCGGCCGGCCGGATCATCAGCAGAATCAAACGTCAGTAGCGGCGCGGACAAAACCGGGCAGAAAATGACAGGACGGGATCCCCTGCATCGGCTATACTGATCCCATCAGGGAAAGGAGGCGCAGCGATGGAGTGGCTCACCAGCATCCGCACAGCCATCGATTACATGGAGGAGCACCTGCAGGATGACATCAGTGCGCAGGATGTGGCCGATCAGGTGTATCTCTCCCCCTTCTTCCTCCAGCGGGGCTTTTCTTTGATGACCGGCTGCGGGATCGGCGAGTATATCCGGAACCGCAGGCTTTATCAGGCGGCGCTGGATTTGAAGGAGACGAAGGACAAAATCATCGACATTGCGCTGCGGTACGGCTATGACACGCCGGAGAGCTTCACCAAAGCCTTCTCCCGCTTTCACGGGGCGACGCCCTCCCAGGTGCGCGGCGGGGCCAAAGTGAACGTCTTTCTTCCCCTGAAAATCAATCTGACGATTCAGGGAGGCAGCCAAATGGATTACAAAATCGCTCCGATGTTCCCCTTCAAACTCATCGGCTTTCAGCGGGAATTCAGCACGGAGGATTCCTACCGGGAAATCCCGAAATTCTGGAATGAGATCTTTGAAAAGTACGCCAATCCCGTATATGCCGGGAACGCGCCGGCCAACCCGTATGAACAGGCGTTCATCGACAACTGCATCGGCGAGTACGGCGTCTGCGTCGACGATATCGGCGGCGGCCGCTTCCGGTATCTCATCGCCGGGAAATACACAGGCGGCGAAGTGCCGGAAGGAATGCTTCTGTATGAATTCCCCCGAGGGGACTGGGCCGTGTTCAACTGCGTCGGCCCCAACCCCGAAACGCTCCAAAGTGTCAACACCCGCATCTTCCAGGAGTGGCTCCCGGGCAATCCGGAATATGAGCTGTGCGGAAACGCCACCGTGGAATGGTACGACTGCGTAAACGGCGAAATGACCGACCCGGATTATCACAGCGCCATCTGGGTGCCGGTCAGAAAAAAGAAATAACCATCCCCATGCCGCCCCGGCCGCAAAACGATTGCGGCCTTTTTATATATTTGAAATAGTCTCCTTTTTATTCGCCTTTCTCGGAAAGGGGTCCGGGGGAAACATTCATACTATTTTTCTTCAAAATAATTGAATGTTGTTCACGGAGGAGATCCTTCGCTT
>CAZQAM010000338.1:0-2751 GCA_964591355.1 uncultured Oscillospiraceae bacterium | reverse complement strand
CAACTACACCCTCTCCTACACTCTTTCCCTACACGACGCTCTTCCGATCTCATCATGCCCCATATCCTTCCAGAATTAAGACCTTCCTCATATCGCTTTTCGGAATCATCTGTTATTTCAAAATATTCCGATTTGTCGATTCGGATTCAATGTGCCATACCAGCAGAAATCAATACTCCAAAGGAAATATGAAAGGCTCTCATTTCCGTTTGCCTTTCTCGGAAGGGGGTTTGGGGGAAACCGCTCTTCAGCCGGGCGGCTCAAAGAGACGTCCGGCGCGCTGCAGTGCAGCGGCTGAGAAGCAAAAGCATGGGCAAGCGGCGAAGCCGCCGCAGGCCATGCGAAGCAACTCCAAAGAGAGGTTCCCCCCAGAAAAGCTTATATTATTAATAATCGTATCATCACCGCTGCACGCGGCCGGAGGCGTTGCCGCCCGCCAGGGCCAGCACTTCCTTTTCGCTGGCCAGATTGAAATCGTATTCCGTGGCCTGCTTGAGGCAGCTGGCCGCCACGGCGAATTCGATCTGCCGCTGAGGATCTTCAGGCCATTTCAGCATCGCGTGGATCAGGCCGCCCCCGAAGCTGTCGCCGCCGCCCACCCGGTCCACCAGGTGGATCAGGTAGTTCCGGGCGAAATACGCTTCGCCATTGATATAGAGCATTCCGCTCCAGTTGTTGTCCGAAGCCGAAATGCTGCCCCGCAGGGTGATGGCCACTGCCCGGAAATGGAAGCGCTCGGTCAGCTGCCGGGCCACGGAAATGTAGCCCTCCCTGTCCAGCTTGCCGGAATTGATGTCGGTGTTCTCCGCCGCGATGCCGAATACGTCCTTGGCGTCCTCCTCATTGGCGATGCACACGTCCACATAGGGCATCAATTGGCTCATGACCTCCCCGGCCTTTTCCCGGCTCCACAGCTTGCCCCGGTAATTGAGGTCGCAGGAGACGGTGATGCCCTTCGCCCGGGCCGCCTTGCAGGCGTCCAGGCAGATGGCCGGCAATTCGCCGCCCAGGGCGGGGGTGATGCCGGTGAAATGGAACCAATCGGCGCCGGCAAAAATCTTCTCCCAGTCGAATTCCTCCCGTTTCGCCAGGGCGATGGAGGAGCCGGCCCGGTCATAGATCACTTTGCTGCCCCGCTGGGAGGCGCCTTTTTCACAGAAATAGATACCCAGCCTGGGGCCGCCCCGCAGCATCAGGGAGGTATCGACGCCATACCGGCGCAGGGCGTTCACCGCGTTCTGGCCGATTTCGTGCTCCGGCACTTTGGTGACGTAGGCCGCGTCCTCCCCGTAATTGGCCAGGGAAACCGCCACGTTGGCTTCGCCGCCTGCATAGGTGGCTTCAAAGACGTCGGTCTGCACGAAGCGCAGGTATCCGGGCGGGTTCAGCCGCATCATGATTTCTCCAAAAGTAATGATTCTGCTCATGTTTCATCCTCCGCTTCCATGTTTTTGCCAAACCGGCATCCGAAGCACTGAATTGCTGTTTCTTTTTTCATTATAGGCCGGGGGGCAAGGGCTGTCAATAGACGCGGCCGCCATTGCGCGCCTCATGCCGGGCAGAAAAAACGCCCGCTTGACAAGCTTCAAAATTTGTTGTATTATTCTTTAGTGCATAAAAGCAATAAAGTGCGGAGCCGCCTCCGCCTTTGAGAAAGGACGATACGATCCATGCCCATTACCGATCTTCTGGAACGCAACAGCAAGCTCTACGGCGACGAAACAGCCCTGGTGGAAATCAACCCCGAAGTGACGGAAGCGCCCAAGGTGACCTGGAAGGAATACGAGCTGATCCAGCCCTCCTCCTCCGCGCCCTACAGGCGGGAGATCACCTGGAGCGTATTTGACGAAAAGGCCAACCGGGTGGCCCATTTGCTTTTGAAGCGGGGCATCCGCAAGGGACAGAAAGTGGCCATCCTCCTGATGAACTGCCTGGAATGGCTGCCCATTTATTTTGGCGTGCTCAAATCCGGCGCGGTGGCGGTGCCCCTGAATTTTCGCTACACCGCCCAGGAAATCGAGTACTGCGTGAAGCTGGCGGACGCCGACGTGCTGTTTTTCGGCCCTGAATTCATCGGCCGGGTGGAAGATATCGTGCCCGTGATCGGGGGGGAAAGGATCCTCTTTTTCGTGGGGGACAGCTGCCCTTCCTTTGCCGAAAGCTACACCGAAGCGGTGGCCAACTGTTCCTCCGCCGCCCCGAAAGTGCTCATTGAGGATACCGACGACGCGGCGATCTACTATTCCTCCGGCACCACGGGCTTTCCCAAGGCCATCCTGCTGGATCATACCGCCCTTATGCAGTCCGCACGGATGGAGGCCAAGCATCATGAAACCACCCATAACGATGTGTTCCTCTGCATCCCGCCTTTGTACCATACCGGCGCGAAAATGCACTGGTTCGGCTCCCTGTTCACCGGCAGCAAAGCGGTGATCCTCAAGGGCAACAAGCCCAAGGCCATCCTGGACGCCGTCAGCTGGGAAGGCTGCACCATCGTCTGGCTGCTGGTGCCCTGGTGCCAGGATATCCTGGCCGCCATCGAGCGGGGCGAAGTGAAGCTGGAAAACTACCGCCTCAGCCAGTGGCGCCTCATGCACATCGGCGCCCAGCCCGTGCCCCCTTCCCTGATCCGGCACTGGCTGCAGTATTTCCCCCATCACAAATACGATACCAATTACGGCCTGTCCGAATCCACCGGCCCCGGCTGCGTGCACCTGGGATTGGAAAACGTGCACAAGGTGGGCGCCATCG
>CAZQAM010000337.1:0-2753 GCA_964591355.1 uncultured Oscillospiraceae bacterium | reverse complement strand
CACCCTATCCTACACTCTTTCCCTACACGACGCTCTTCCGATCTGGGAGGAAAACTATGACGGAGATGAATACCTGGTTTACGGTCTGGGGGAAGAATTCCTCCTGGATCATCCCGAAATGGTTTCCTGGAGCCGGAAGCAGCAGTATGATGCCGTGCGCGCCGCCGGCGGATGCGTGGTGCAGGCCCATCCCTTCCGCTCCCGCAGCTACAACCACGATATTTATCTCTCTCCCTTCCTCTGCGACGGCATCGAGGGCTTCAACGGGGGCAACGAAGAAAGGTGGAACTCCCAGGCCCTGCGCTATGCCGATTTGATGGGCATGCCCGTCACCGCCGGCACCGACAATCATTCCCTCCTGCATATGGTGCCGGGGCGTCTGTCCGGCATCATGCTGGACAGGCCCCTGGAAAGCATCGGCGATTTTGTGGAGATCATCCTGAACAAGCGGCCCATGGAATTGTACATGCCTGTCCCGCCTGCGCCCTGGCGGCCGGAAATGACCGCAGATCTCCCCGCCCACTGGCTGGACCGGGAAGGCAGGGATACCGGCCTGGATGTGGATGAAATCATGAAAAACGGGCCAAAAAGCTGGTAATTTTCAGCGTCCGGCTGTTGCGCGGACGCTTTTTTGTCTGTATAATGAAGACGGCGCGGGCGTTTTGTGCCCGTCCATGGATCTGACTGAACGCAAAGAAAGGAAGTATCCCATGATTTCCTGGAAGAATTATGACGCGCTGGAGGCCTCCCAAAAACTGGCCGGGCTCAAAAACAAAGTGAACCTGCAAAAGGCCCTGTCCGGCGAAGAAGGAGCACGGCGGGTCCGGGAATACGCCGCGCCCATGGCCGCGGGCCTCGCTTTCAACTATGCCGCCAAGCAGGTGGATGACGAAGTGCTTTCCGCCCTTTCAGAGCTGGCCCGGGAAGCCCGGCTCACGGAAAAATTCGAAGCGCTGTATAACGGCGAAGTGATCAATACCGGTGAAAAGCGCCTGGTGCTGCATCACCTGACCCGGGGGCAGCTGGGCAAAGCCGTGGAAGCCGACGGCGTGGACAAGCGGGCGTTTTATGTCTCCCAGCAAAAGAAGGCGGCGGAGTTCGCGAAAAAGGTGCATGCCGGCGAAATCACCAACGCACAGGGTGAACCCTTCACCACCGTGGTGCAGATCGGCATCGGCGGCAGCGATCTGGGGCCCCGGGCCATGTACCTGGCGCTGGAAAACTGGGCCCGGCAGGAAAAGACCCTGAAAATGGAGGCCCGCTTCATCAGCAATGTGGACCCGGACGACGCGGCCGGCGTGCTCAAAAGCATCGATGTGAGCCGCTCCCTGTTTGTGCTGGTGTCCAAATCCGGCACCACCCTGGAGACCCTGACCAACGAATCCTTCGTGAAGGAGGCCCTGAAAGGCGCGGGCCTGGATCCGGCGAAGCACATGGTGGCCGTCACCAGCGAAACCTCGCCCCTGGCCCAAAGCAGCGATTACCTGGCCGCCTTCTTTATGGATGATTACATCGGCGGCCGCTATTCCTCCACTTCCTGCGTGGGCGGGGTCATCCTGTCCCTGGCCTTCGGCCCGGAGGTGTTCGGGCGCTTCCTGAAAGGCGCCGCGGAAGAAGACAGGCTGGCCAAATCTTCCGACTTGCTGAAGAATCCCGATCTGCTGGACGCCCTCATCGGGGTATACGAGCGCAGCGTGCAGGGCTATCCCGCCACTGCCGTGCTGCCCTATTCCCAGGCCCTCAGCCGTTTCCCGGCTCACCTGCAGCAATTGGATATGGAAAGCAACGGCAAATCGGTCAACCGCTTCGGCGAGCCCGTTTCCTACGTGACCGGCCCCGTGATTTTCGGCGAGCCCGGCACCAACGGCCAGCATTCCTTCTATCAGCTTCTGCACCAAGGCACCGACATCATTCCCCTGCAGTTCATGGGCTTCCGCCGCAGCCAGGCGGGCATGGATGTGGAGATCCAGGGCAGCACCAGCCAGCAGAAGCTGTGCGCCAATGTGGCGGCCCAGATCCTGGCCTTCGCCTGCGGCAAGCAGGATGAAAACCCCAACAAGGCTTTTGCCGGCGGCCGGCCCTCCTCCATCATCATTGGCGACCAACTGACACCCGAGGCCCTGGGCGCCCTGCTGGCCCACTTTGAAAACAAGGTGATGTTCCAGGGCTTTGTGTGGAACCTGAACAGCTTCGATCAGGAAGGCGTGCAGCTGGGCAAGGTGCTGGCCAAGCGGGTGCTGGCCCATGAAACCGACGGCGCCCTGAAAGCCTTCAGCGATTTAATGGATATCTGAGGAACGGACGGAGCCTTCTTTCTCGAGCCCGAGAAAGAAGCAAAGAGGGCGCTTTGGCTGCCATACCTGCAGCAGGTTATAGCGAGAAACATCGGCGTATCGTTGCTCCCGGGCTGCACGGCTTTGCCGCGCTGCCTGTGCGCAAAGCGCACAGGGAAAACAAAAAGGCAGGCTGAAACCAAATTCATTCGGTTTCAGCCTGCTTTTTGTTTCCTTTTGCCTGGGAGCTGGCTTGCAGCCGTAAACCTTACAGGCAGAAGCAAGCTTGTTTCCCATCAATCTCTTATTCACTGGAAAGGGTCCGGGGCCGCGGAGGCCCCGGAAAACCCTACGTCTCCCTTACGCGTTCAGCCATTCATCGGCCTTTGCCGCGGCCAGGCGCTTGATGGCCTCTTCCTTGTAAGGGGAGATCGGAAGAGCGTCGTGGAGGGAAAGAGTGTAGGGTAGGGGGGGGGGGGG
>CAZQAM010000336.1:0-2758 GCA_964591355.1 uncultured Oscillospiraceae bacterium | reverse complement strand
GCCTTTGCCGGATCGCCCTATTTGATGGCGCCCCGGGATGAGCAGGTGAACCTGGGGGAAGGGGCGCTGAGGTATGAACTGCCGGTGAAGGAAGGGCTGTTTAACCAGGTGCTGTCGGAGCAGTGCGGCGAAACCATCACGGGGGACGCGCATCTTCTGTCCCTGATGAAGGAATTGGTGGCCGCCAAGCGGGAATACGACCGGGTGGCCGGGGCCCTGAAAGCGGTGCAGCAGACCGGCTACGGCCTGGTCACGCCCGCCATGAGCGAAGTGAAGCTGCAGGAGCCCGAGCTCATGCGGCAGGGCAACCGTTACGGGGTCCGGCTCCGGGCCAGCGCGCCCACGCTGCATCTGATCCGATCCGATATCGAAACGGAGATCGCCCCGGTGCTGGGCGCCCAGGAGCAGAGCGAGGAGTTCGTGAAGACCCTGCGGGAGGAATACGAAAAGGATCCCCAGAGCCTGTGGGACACCAATTTCTTCGGCAAATCCCTCAAGGACCTGATCCAGGAAGGGGTATCGGGCAAATTGAACCGCATGCCCACCGAAACCCAGGAAAAGGTGCAGTCCGCCCTGACGAAGATGCTCAACGAAGGGGACGGCGGCATGATCTGCATCCTGCTGTGACGGCGGCGGAGGATCAAAAGAGGATTTGCCTCTTTTGCCACAATATCGCCTAAAAATACGCTGTACTTTTTTCCGGTTTTGCGGTATGATAAATATGAAACAAATCCGCATACCGCAGAATCGGGGGATGTGCATTGTATACAGATAAGGACTATCAGGATATCTGTGCCCAGGCAAAGAGGCGCTGGACGGCGCTGCTGATTCCTTCTGCGCTGCTTTTGATTGCAGTCATCGTATCCTTTGTCTTTAGGCAGCGGATCCTGACCATGGCGCTCACCGGCGTGCTTGGCGCGGCGTTTATATTCTGCTACGGGCTGTTTCTGTCCCCGGTGCTGGCCTACCGACGCCATCTGGACGAAGTGCTCCACGGACGGGTGCGCCAAACGGCAGGAACATTCAAGGAAATGGAAGAAACCAGCGTGATCAGGGAAGGCGTGCGCTATTACCCCATGCTGCTCAGCGTGGGCGACCCGGAGGATCCGCAGGACGACCGCCTCTTTTATTACGATGCCAACCTGCCCCGGCCTGAATGGCAGGTAGGGGACAGGATCGCCGTCACCGCCCACGACAAGGCGCTGGGCGCGTGGGAAAAGCTGTAACCGAGGGGAATAACGGATGAAGGAAAAAATCCTGGTGTGCGTCACCGTGCAGGAGGGCTGCGTCCGTTTGATCCGTTCAGGGCACGACCTGGCCCTGGCGACGGGGGCGGATATGCACGTGCTGCACGTGAGCAAAAACAAAAGCCTGCTGGGAAGTCCGGGGAACGCGGCCATTCTCAATACACTCTTTTCTCTGGCCCATGAAGCTGAAGCGGAAATGAGCATCCTCTACGATCAGGATGTGGCCGCTGCCATCGCCCGGCACGCGAAGCAATTGGGGGCCGGCATCCTGATCCTGGGGCCGGACCGCACCGGGCTGACGGGCCGGATCCGGGCCCTGCTCCCGCCGGAGGTCCAGATAAGAAACAGCGAAGACGCATGATGCAAAAAACGCCGGGAACGGCGTTTTTTTCTCGACAGGCTGGCCGCGGAGTGATACAATACTTTCGGAAATGAGGAATTTCCTGGTATACCATGCAAGAAAAGGCGGGATTCATCCGTTGAATGAGTACAAAGAAGATCCCGTAAGGAGGCAATTTCCGATGAAACGCTTCATTCTCTTGGCGCTGGCGCTGATGCTGGCGGCGGCCCTGGCCCTGCCCGCTCTGGCCGACGACGGATACGTGCCGGTGGATGCGCAGTCCGTTCTCCTGGCCAATCTGACCCATAACTGCAAACAGACGGGCATCATGCTGCCCGAGCAGTTCAGCCCCTATGTAAACACGTATCTGCTGACAGTGGGCAACAATGTGTCCCGCCCCCGGTTCACGCCCACGGCCTATGACCCCAACGCCGTGATCACGGTGAACGGCCAGACGGTAAAGAGCGGGCAGGAATCCAACTATATTTCCATCGGCGACAAGCCCGTGGCGGTGGAAATTACCGTCACCAGCGGCGATATCACCAACCTGTACACCATCTTTATCCAGCGCCGGCCCAGTGAAAAGCGCACCAAGGTGTCCGCCGGATACATCAACCGTATCTATCAGGACAAGAACGTTTGGAAGCTGGACCCGGACCTGGTGACCATTTCCTATGCCGGCGGGGACTACACCAGCGGCAACCTTTCCACCTTCTCCAACAAAACCAAGGAAGTCAACTCAAAGGAATACGTCCGCGCCCTGAGCCCCAACTGCATCTACTATTACGGCACCAAGGAAAACTGCTTCCGGGCCAGGAACCTGGAAGAATTCCTGAACAATTACACCCGGTATGAATCCAACCCCATGTTTACCATCATCTACCAGGAAGACGAGATTGTGGCCGTTCTGCCCTACGGCGCCGACTACTGACGGGAGGGGGAAGGTTGTTTTCTCTGCGTCGCTCCTGGAAAGTACACGTCTCCTCCTCTCCTCGCACAGAAAAACGCATCAGCTTCCGCTGATGCGTTTCTTTGGAGGCGCCATCCGGATTCGGACCGGAGAATAAAGGTTTTGCAGACCTTCGCCTTACCACTTGGCTATGGCGCCGGAAAAAATGGAGCGGTAGACGAGGCTCGGACTCGCGACCTCCACCTTGGCAAGGTGGCGCTC
>CAZQAM010000335.1:0-2759 GCA_964591355.1 uncultured Oscillospiraceae bacterium | reverse complement strand
GATGGAATCTCGTGACTGGAGTTCAGACGTGTGCTCTTCCGATCTCTTCATCCGGCGGATTATACCACATTATTTCATCTTCCCCCTTCGGGCGGTATGCTGTCTGAAAACATTATAGCATGAAGCATTGATTTTTTCCAGTTTTTTATTGGGTGATTTGGCGCACACTATGAAAAATTCCCTGCACGATGGAGGATGTTCATGGAAGACTGTGCTGTTTCCGTTTCTTTTGCCCGCCTGCGCGCCAGGAAAGGGCTGTGCCGCCGGATCCGGCAGACGGTGAGAACCCTGGGAGGCCTGCCCCGGGAAGAAGTGTCCCCCGCGGGGATATGGATCCTGGATCACGGCCAGTTCCTGCTGGGCGAAGCGGAGACGCTGCAAAGGGAATCCCGCCGGGGCCCGCTGCTGCCGGCAATGGACGGGGAAGCGAGGATCCTGCGTCTGGCCCGGCAGATCGTTTCCATGGAGGACGGGGAGGTGACGGCGCCCCTGATCCTGCGTGCCGCCCGGGCATTTTTTGCCGGCGCGGAACCTGTGCAGGAGGAACTTTATTGTCTTCCCGCGGCGCTTGCCGCCTCCCTTCTGGAGGAAACAGACGCCCTGCTGAAAAGCTGCCTCCAGGAAGCGGCGAAGAAAAGACGGGCCGGGCGGTGGGCCGCGCGGTTTGCCGCGGGGAAGACCCGGGCCCTGCCAAAGGATGGGGAAACGCTTTCCCTGGGCATGGCGCTGCTTTCCCAGCGGGAGGAGGCCGGCGCGCTGAAGCGGGCGGACGCGCTGATGCAGAAGGATGGGCGGTCAGGCGCCGGCGCGTGGGAGGAGAAAACGGCCCGTGGCCTTCGGGCAGGCCGCCTGATCTCGTCCCTTCACCGGCTGCCCCGGCTGCCCTTTGACGGGATCATTGAAAGGATCAATCCCGTGGCCGCCGTCCTGCGGGAAGAAAACACCTACCGCCGGATGGACGATGCGGGCCGGGCGGCCTACCGGCAGGGCGCTGCCCGGATCGCCCGGAAATACGGCGCTGTGGAGTCCGCCGTGGCCAGGGCCGCCCTGCATTTGGCCAGGGAAAAGGAAGGCGCGGAGGGCGAGGCGGGCTATTATCTGCTGGAAAAGCCGGAGGCGATCGGGGAATACCTGCTGCACCGGCCCATCCGGCGTTCCATGAAAAAACGCACGATGGGGTTTTTGGCGCCCTTGTACGGCGGGGCGCTTGCGTCGGCGGCTGCGGCGGCGGCATCCGGCGCGCCCGCTGTCCTTTGGCCGCTGATGGCCCTGAGCGTTTCCGAGATCCTGCGCGGGGCGTATTTTTCCCTGCTGCGCCGGAGGGTGCCGCCCCGGGTGCTTCCCCGGCTGCAAATCAAGCATTTGTCCCCGGACAATCGGACGCTGGTGGTGATCCCCGCCCTGCTGACGGGGGAAAAACAGGCCCTGCGCATGGCAAGGCAATTGAGCGTGCTTCGCTACGCCAATCAGGATACGTACCTGGATTTTATGCTGCTGGCGGATTTTCCGGACAGTGACACGCCCGATCAGCCGGCGGACGAGGAGATGATAACGGCTGCCCGGGAAGCGGTGCGGGCGCTGAACGAAACCTCCGGCGGCGGCTTTTTCTACCTGCAGCGGGCCCGGCAGTGGAACGGGGAATGCTTTGCCGGGCGGGAGCGCAAGCGGGGCGCGCTGGACATGCTCAATCATTTGCTGACCGACGGGAAGACATCGGATGCGCTGGCGTTCAGCTCCTGCGATGTTGGGCGGCTGCGGGGCCGGTACCGGTACGTGATCACCCTGGACGCCGATACCTTCCTGCCTCCCGGGGCGGCGCTGCAGTTGGTAGGGGCCATGGCGCATCCTTTGCAAAAGGGCCGGGTGGGAGTGATCCAGCCCCGGATGGAGGCGGCGGCGGATACGGTGACGGCCCGCATCCAGCGGTTTCTGGCGGGCCCTGGCGGTACGGATCCCTACGGCCTGGCCCGGCAGGATGTGTACCAGGATGTGTTCGGCAGGGGCTCCTTTGTGGGCAAGGGCATTTACCAGCCCGATCTGTGGATGGACAGGCTTTCGGGCCGTCTGCCCGCTTTGCCCCTGCTGAGTCATGACCTTGCAGAGGGCGAAATTGCCCTCAGCGCCCTGGCTTCCGATATCGTGCTGTACGACAGCCACCCCGCCACCCTGGCGGGCTGGCAGAAGCGCCTGCACCGCTGGACAAGGGGAGACTGGCAATTGCTGCCGATGCTTTGGGACCGGCGGCTTTCCCTCCTGTCCCGGCACAAAATCTGGGATAACCTGCGGCGATCCCTGGTGCCGGGGGCCCAGACGCTGCTGTTGCTCCTGGGCGCGGCTGCGCATAATCCCCTTTGGATGCTGCTTGCTTTGCCCTGGCCCCTTCGCGGGATGCTCCGGCGGCTGCTCTTTTTGCCGGGGAAAGCGTATACCCTCCTGGACGCTGCCGCGCGGGGAATGTACCGGCGGCTCATCAGCCATCGGAAAATGCTGGAATGGGCCCCCGCGGCCCAGGCGGACGGCGGGCAAATGCCTCTTCCCTGCGTGCTGGCGCAGGCGCTGGCGGGGGCCGGGCTGGCGGCGCTTTCCCTGCTGCCGGGCGGGCTGCTGCCCGGCGCGCTGGTCGGCACCCTGTGGCTGTCCGGGCCTTTTATGCAGATGATCCTGGATAAGCCCATCGTGCATGCCCGCGCCATGACCGCCGCCCAGAAGGGAAAAATGCGGGATCTGGCCAGGGAAACCTGGCGCTTTTTTGAGGATTC
>CAZQAM010000334.1:1042-2761 GCA_964591355.1 uncultured Oscillospiraceae bacterium | reverse complement strand
TCCCGGAGGCGCCTGAACAGCACCTGGGCGGCTTCCATGGGCGTATTGCCCAGGGAATAGGCGCGGCGGCCGCCGAACTGAGGGAGCAGGCTGCCGCGGCAGAGGATCACGGCGCCATCCGCTTCGTCATAGCGGCGGATCATTTCCCGGATCACATTCTGGTCGCTGCCGATGAACACGGTCATGGGCGCTTTGGGCGCGTAATGCCGGTGCTTCATGCCAGGGGACGGCGCGGTTTCGCCGGCCTTCAGAGGCCGCATGACGCTGGAGGCTACCGTACATTGCCCGGCCACGGCTGCAACAGCTTCCGCCGTTACGGCGCCGGGGCGCAGCACGCAGGGCACATTGCCGGAAAGATCCAATACAGTGGATTCCACCCCCACCTGGCAGGCGCCGCCGTCCAGGATCAGGGGGATGCGGCCCTGCATATCCTCAAATACATGGGCGGCCGTGGTGGGGCTGGGCCGGCCGGAGCGGTTGGCGCTGGGGGCGGCAATGGGCAGGCGGCAGGCTTCCAGCAGCCGGTGGGCCGCCGGATGGCTGGGGCAGCGCACCGCTACGGTGGGCAGGCCCGCAGTGGTAACGGCCGGCACACAGTCGTTTTTTTTCAAAAGCAAGGTCAAAGGCCCGGGCCAGAAAGCCCGCATCAGCGCCCGGGCGGCATCGGTGACTTCGCACAGGCCATCCAGCTGGCCCGCCTCGGCCACATGTACGATCAGCGGGTTGTCGGCCGGCCGTTCCTTGGCGGCAAAAATCGCCCGCACGGCGGTCTCATTCAGGGCGTCGGCCCCCAGGCCGTACACCGTTTCCGTGGGAAAGGCCACCACCTGACCCTGGCGAAGCAGCTGTGCGGCCCGGGCAATGGCGTCTTCCTCAGCGGGCAGGAGAAGCGTATGCATAAAGGGGCTCCTTTTGCCGGGCGGAATAGATGATGCAGGGGCCCGGCGCGGTTTATCATAGGCGCTTGGCGCTTATTTGTCAAGCGTGCAGCGGAAAAGCAGGTTTCTTTGTCCGCATGGGTTGTGTATTTTTTTTGAATATGATATAATGTTTATGCAGAAACGGAGGAGTAAAATGCACCCTGCTTTTTATTTCTATGCCAATCCTTACCGGCCTTCCGGCGTGGAAGCGGCCAAAACGCTGGAAAAGCATCTGGTGGGAAAAAATTACAGTGTATACAGCGAGCCCTGGCTGGCGGCCCAGGGAGTGGGCGCCGCGGCGGACGCGGCGCACGTGCCGGAAGGCACCCGGGCGCTGGTGGCGTTTGGGGGAGACGGCACCCTGCTCAGGGCCATGCCGGACGCCTACCGGCAGCGATTGCCCATGTACGGGGTGAACACCGGCAGTGTAGGTTTTTTGATGGATGGCAGCCCCGATCAGATGGAGGCGGCCGCCGGCATGCTGGCGGAGGAGGACTACCGCGTGGAGGAATGCCCGGTGCTGGAAATCCGGCACGGAGGGGAAACATACCTTGCGCTGAACGACCTTTCCCTCACCCGGGGCGAGCATCCCGGGGTGATCGAAGTGACTGTGCTGGCGGACGGCGAGAGGGTGATGACCTGCCATGGGGACGGCGTGGTGATCGCCACGCCTCTGGGATCCACGGCGTATGCACTGTCCTCCGGCGGGCCCATCGTGCGGCCGGATGTGCAGTGTCTGGCGGTGACGGCCATTGCTGCCCGTGAATTGCTGCTGCGGCCGGTGCTTCTTCCCCTGGAT
>CAZQAM010000334.1:0-1032 GCA_964591355.1 uncultured Oscillospiraceae bacterium | reverse complement strand
TCAGACGTGTGCTCTTCCGATCTGTGATCGCCCACGGACGGGACAGGCGGCGGCTGCAGCTGGCGGTGGATGGGCAGACGCTGCTGCCG
The DNA here is from genome assembly GCA_964591355.1 of uncultured Oscillospiraceae bacterium. GTDB lineage: Bacteria > Bacillota > Clostridia > Christensenellales > Aristaeellaceae > RUG563. The sequence goes on along the minus strand of CAZQAM010000334.1, from coordinate 943 downwards.
GTAACGAAAGAGGCCGGGATCGAAGTATCTGTGGCCCGGGAGCGCGCGCTGCTGATCCGTCCCCGGGACCACCGGTTTTTTTCCACGCTGAGGAGAAAACAGCGAATCTGGAACCAAGATGATGAACAGGAGTGAAGCACCCATGAAAAACGCGCGTCAAACGGCGATCCTGAGCCTGATCGAGCAGAACGATATCGAAACCCAGGAGGAGCTGGCCGGCAAGCTCCGGGAAATGGGCATTGAAGTCACCCAGGCCACCGTGTCCCGGGACATCAAGGAATTGCGGCTGCTCAAGGTGCTTTCCGGCAAGGGCGGCTATAAATATGCCACTGCCGACAAGGCGGAGCACGGCCTCACGGACCGGTTCGTGCGTATGTTCAAGGAGTCGGTGCTGAGCATTGCCAGCGCCAACAACATCATTGTGATCAAGACCCTGTCCGGCAGCGCCAACGTGGCCGCCGAAGCCATCGATTCCATGCGCCTGACAGAGATCCTGGGCACCATGGCGGGGGATAACACGGTCCTGGCCATCGCCCAGGATGAGCAGGAAGCCGAAAAGGCTGTGGCTGTTTTCCGGGAGATGCTGAAATAAGGGGATGCCGTCATGCTGCTTTCCTTGACGATCCGCAATATCGCTTTGATGGATGAAATGCAGGCGGAGTTTTCTTCCGGCCTGCACGTGCTGACCGGGGAAACCGGCGCGGGCAAATCCATCCTGGTGGACGCGATTTCCCTGCTGCTGGGCGGCCGCGCGCAGAAGGAACTGATCCGCAAAGGCGAGGAAAAGGCCCGGGTGGAGGGCCTTTTTGACGTGCAGGACTGCCCGGCAGTCATGGATCTTTTGCGGGAGAAGGAGCTGGATGACGGCAGCGAAATGATCCTGTGCCGGGAAATCACCAGATCGGAAGAGCACACGTCTGAACTCCAGTCACCGCTCATTATC
>CAZQAM010000333.1:0-2761 GCA_964591355.1 uncultured Oscillospiraceae bacterium | reverse complement strand
GACGCATAGACCGCTGATCCCGGGTAGAAATCACCTGCCTGGGCTGAGGGCGCTGGCCCTCTTCCTGGGCAGGAGCGATCACCGGCGGCTGCTGGCGCACCCATTGCCGCACCGGTTCTTCCTCCGGACGCGCCTGGGAAACAGGCGTGGAGGCGTCCGGCACAGACGCCGCCGGTTCCTCTTCCCTGCGGTATCTGTCGCTGCGGCGGTGGCGCGTCACAGGCGCCGCCTCACGGCGGTCTTCCAGGGGATCAAAACGATTATCGCTCAAAGGAAATACCTCCTTCGCTGGTGCATAAGCATAAATCAGCGTTCATAGTATACCAGAAATATACGGTTTTCACAAGGGAAAATCGGAAAACGAAAGCCTTGTTACATTTTTTCGCTCTTCATTTTTCGCGTTTGCTATGGTAAAATAGCGCAGGAATCACGATTTTGCGCCCGGAGGACAGAAATGCACCGTTTCTTTGCTGAGAGAACCGACGAACACATCGCTGCGCTGCTGCCGGAGGAGGAAGCCCACGCCCTGAAGGTACTCCGCATGCAGGCGGGGAATGCCTGCCAGGCCCTGCTGGAGGGGCGGATCTTCGCCGCCCGGATCCGGGAAACCGTCCCCCGCGTCCTGCTGACGCTGGATGAGGAGCTGCCCTCCCCGGAGCCCTCCGTGCACCTGACCCTGTATCAGGGCATTCCCAAGGGCGATAAAATGGATTATATCGTGCAGAAATGCACCGAAGCGGGCGTAGGCCGCATCGTGCCGGTGCATTTTTCCCGGTGCGTGGCCCAGTGGGCGGGAAAGGACGCGGAAAAAAAGACCGCCCGCCTTCAGCGCATCGCCGCGGAGGCGGCCAAGCAGTCCGGCCGGGCCGTCGTGCCCAGGATCGAGCCTCCCGTATCCTTCGCTTTTCTCCGTGATCTGCTTCCCCGGCATGAAGCGGTCTATGTGCCCTGGGAGGAAGCGGAAGGAAGGGGCTTCCGGTCCTGCCTGAAGGGGCAAAAGGACCTGGCCGTGCTCATCGGCCCGGAGGGCGGCATTTCCCGGGAGGAAATCGACGCCCTGCAATCGCTTCGGGCCGTGCCGGTCACCCTGGGCCCCCGCATTTTCCGCACCGAAACCGCCGGCCTGGCGGCGTTGATCTCTATCCTGACCCTGACAAACGACATGGGATGCTGACCCCAAAGGAGATAACGATACCGTATGCGATCCGTCGCTTTTCATACCCTGGGCTGCAAGGTGAACCAGTACGATTCACAGGCCATGCTGGAATTGTTCCAGAAGGCGGGCTATGAAGCCCGCCCCTTTTCCGAGCCCGCCGACGTTTACGTGGTGAACACCTGCACCGTCACCGGTACCGGCGACAAAAAAAGCCTGAATGCCGTACGCCGGGCTTTGAAGCAGAACCCCGCCGCCGAAGTGGTGATCGCCGGCTGCCTGGCGCAAAGGGACGGGGAAAAACTGCTCTCCACCGGCGCCCGGCTGGTGATCGGCAACGCCCGGCGGCGGGAAGTGGTTTCCCTGCTGGAGGAAGCGATAGAGAAAGGCCAGCGGGTGGCCGCAGTCACCGATATCCTCCGGGTGCCTTACGAGCCCCTTGAAATCTCCCGCCACGAGGGCCACACCCGGGCGGTGCTGAAAATCCAGGAGGGGTGCGACAGGTACTGCACCTACTGCATCATCCCTTCCGTCCGGGGCGGCATCCGCTCCAGGAAGCCGGAGGAAATCCGGGCGGAGGCGGAGCGTCTGGCGGCGGCCGGCTTTTCGGAAATGGTGCTCACCGGCATCCATCTGACCAGCTACGGCCGGGATCTGGAGCATAAAACGCTGCTGGACGCCATCCGCGCCTGCGGCGTGCCGGGCATCCTGCGCATCCGGCTGGGTTCCCTGGAGCCGGTGATCGTGACGCCGGAATTTGTCCATGCGCTGAAAAAAGAAAGCAAGGTCTGCCCCCAGTTCCATCTGGCCCTGCAGTCCGGCAGCGACCCGGTGCTGCGCCGGATGCGCCGCCGGTATACCACGGAGGAATTCCGCACGTCCGCTTTCCTCCTTCGGCAGGCCTTTCCCCGCTGCGCCCTGACCACCGATGTGATCACCGGCTTTCCCGGGGAAACGGAGGAAGAATTTGCGCAAACCCTGGCCTTCTGCCAGGAAATTGGCTTTGCCCGGATGCACGTATTCCCCTATTCCGCCCGCCAGGGCACCCCGGCGGCCGGCATGCCGGGCCAGGTGCCCCGCGCCCTTAGGGAAGAACGCGCCCGCCGCCTCATCGCCCTGGGAAAAGAACTGGCTCTGGCTTACCGGAAGGATATGCTGGGCCGGGAAGCGGAGGTGCTGGCGGAGGAAACCGATGAAAAAGGTTTTTCCAGCGGCTATACCGCCGAATACATCCCCTGCGTCTTCCCCGGCGGCGCTCCCGGCAGGGTGCACTGCGTCCGTGTTTCCGGCCTGACGGAGGACGGCGTGGAAGGCACGCTGCTGCCATGAAGGCGCCTTGGGGCCTCCGCGGCCCCAAACCCTGCGCCAGGGTACACCATACCCTGGACCCGTTCCGGTGAACAAAGGAGTTTATGGGAAACGGACTTGCTTTTGCATGTTGAGTGGATAGCCGCAAGCCAGCTCCCGGGCAAAAGGAAACAAAAGGGCAGAGCGAAAAACAAGCGAGCTTGTTGTTTCACTCTGCCCTTCTGTTTCCCCCTGTGCGCTTTTCGCGCTGCCCAGGAGCGGCGATCTGTCGATTGTCTTCGTTATAACCCGCAGTAAGAA
>CAZQAM010000332.1:0-2767 GCA_964591355.1 uncultured Oscillospiraceae bacterium | reverse complement strand
CCCCCCCCCCCACCCTATCCTACACTCTTTCCCTACACACGCTCTTCCGATCTGGAATTTCTGGACACGGCTTCCATGGCGCGGGACGCCCGCAGAGCGCTGGACGATGTGGGCATGAGCATCGAGGAATATACCCTGGTGAGCGGATTGCCGGTAGGGCATATGCAGTTCATTGAAATCGCCCGGGAAATCGACAAATCCGGCATGAAGCTGCTGGTATTTGACGAGCCCACCGCCGTGCTGACGGAAAGCGAAGCCCAGCAATTGCTGGATGTGATGAAATCCATTGCGGCCAAGGGCATCGCCATCATTTTCATTACCCACCGGCTGGACGAAGTCATGAACGCGGCGGACAGCGTGACCATCCTGCGGGACGGCCAGTTGGTATCCACCTTCCCCAAGGTGGATACGACGCCGGAAAAGCTGGCCGCGCTGATGATCGGCCGCGGCAGCGAAGGCGTGATCCAGGTGGGAAAGCGGAAGGAAGCCCTTGAGAGCGGCACGGCCATGACCATCCGCGATCTGTGGGTGAATATGCCGGGCGAACTGGATAAGGGCATCAATCTGGATGTGCGGGAAGGCGAGATTTTAGGCATCGGCGGGTTGGCCGGCCAGGGAAAAATCGGCGTTCCCAACGGCATTATGGGGCTGTATGAAGCGATTGGGGACGTGGAATTCTTTGGCCAGAAGCTGCCTTTGGGAGACGCCGGGGCAGTGCTGAGAGCGGGCCTTGCCATGGTCAGCGAGGACCGGCGGGGCGTGGGCCTGCTCCTGGATCAGTCCATTGAAAACAATATCGTATTTACCGCCATGCAGGTGAACGGGGATTTTATGTCGGGTCTCCTCAGGCAAAAGGATACCCGCGCCATTCGCCGCTATGCGGAAGAAATGATCAAGGAACTGGATATCCGCTGCACCTCTCCGGCCCAGCCTGTGGGCACCCTGTCCGGCGGCAACCAGCAGAAGGTGTGCGTGGCCCGGGCCCTGGCGCTGAATCCCAGATTCCTCTTCGTGTCCGAGCCCACCCGCGGCATTGATATCGGCGCGAAACAGCTGGTGCTGGAAACGCTGGTGCGTTTGAACCGGGAAAAGGGCATGACCATTGTGATGGTCTCGTCGGAGCTGCAGGAATTGCGCTCCATCTGCGACAGGATCGCCATTGTGGCCGAGGGCAAAGTGGTGGATATCCTGAAAGTGGATGCTTCGGATACGGCCTTTGGCCTGGCGATGTCCGGCGTCAAAAGCAAGGAGGGTGAAGAGGCATGAGTGAAAAAACCAAGGGAAAAACCGGCGTTCGTTCCCGGATCCTTCCCATCGTGCTGTTCATCCTGGCGGGGATGCTGATCGTGGCTTCCGTTGGCGGCTATGCGCTGCAGCATACGCAGGAGAGCATGGCCAGCCTGGATGGGATGCGCACCAGCGCCGTGCTGCACGCCGCTTCCGAAGGCCTGATCAGCAGCATCGCTCAGCAGGCCCGGGCCGAGAAGCTGGCTGAACTGCGCAAGGACAAGAATTTCCGCAAGCGCGGCCTGGATGAGGTGAACGCCATCTGCGACGGCGCCATGAATGAAGCCCGGGCGGAAGCGGAAAAGCTCTACGCCAACCCTGTGGTTCAGGATCGTGCGGCGCTGGAAAGCGCCATTACGGCGTTTGAAAAGGCGCTGGCGGAATCCAGGGCGCTGTCAGCGAAAGAGCAGACGGCCTTCGCGGACATGTACGTCCAGCTGGTGGACAGCGTTTCCGACTGGAAACCGATAGCGGGAGAGAACATTGCGGATGATCAGGTGCTGGCCGCCTTGGGCGGCATCGTGCCGGACCTGCTGAAAGGCAGCAACGCCTATCTGCAGGGCGGCTTTATCCGCCTGGCCCGGGATATGGCGGCCAAACAGCAGGCGAAAGAAGACGCGGAATTGCAGAACCAGCTGCTGACCGTGCTGGCCACGGCTGTTCCGGACTGGACGGAATACGCAGGGCTGGAAAAGGACGCCCTGTGGGAGCGGCTGCTGCAGGACGCGCCGGAGATGGCAAACGGCCTGAAATTCAAGGATCTTTTGCTCCAGTCTGCGGCGGAACATATGGCCGCGGCCGAAAAAGGGGAGACCCTGCCGCCTCCCGCTGAATCGGAAGCCGGGGCCGAAACCGTCAGCGAGACCCAGGCGGACTATCAGTATTTCACCGCTTCGGATGCTTTGAACAAAGAAGAAGCGGAAAAGGACGCCGCCTATGAGGAACTGAACAGCCAGCTGGTGGCGGTCATCCCTGATCTGGCGACCCTCTCCAGCAAGCTGCAGAGCACGCTGGAAGAGAATATCGAAAAAGTGCTTTGGCTGGAGGACGATGGGTTCTCCGCCCGGTACAATACCTATGTGGCGCATCAGGCCGCGGCGGGAAGCGAAGGCGCCTGGAAAATGAAGCTGGCTTCCCTGGCGCTGCCGCTGCTGCTGGCCGGCGTGGCCGTGCTGCTGCTGGGCCTGGTGGCGTTCTTCTGGAAATCTCTCACCGAGCGCTTCGGCGTGCCCCGCACCATCATTGCTCTGTTCTTTGTGTACCTGTGCCTGCTGGCGGAACTGTACAATATCAGCGTGCGCATGATGCTGGGCAATGTGCTGGAAAGGATGACCATGTACGGCGTGCTGGTGCTGGCCATGATGCCGGGCATCCAGTGCGGCATCGGCCTGAACATGGGCATGACCATCGGCTGTATTTCCGGATTGCTTGGCATCGTGATGGCGCTGCAGTTCAATATGGTGGGGTTCCCGGCGCTGCT
>CAZQAM010000331.1:0-2772 GCA_964591355.1 uncultured Oscillospiraceae bacterium | reverse complement strand
CCGAGGTCCAGGAGATGAAATCTCCTGGCGCGGGGTTTGGGGCCGCGGAGGCCCCAAGGGAATCTCTCTCCGTTTATGTTTCCCGGATCAGGCGGATATCCCGGCCCAGGAAAGCGATGACCAGCCCGCTGCGTGGATCCAGCAGGCGGGAAGTGAGGCGTTCGGTGTAGCGCTCTTTCAATTCTGTCCTGCTCAGATTGGTGCTCAGGGCGGTGTACTTGCCATGGATCAGCCGGGCATTGATCAGGTTGAAGATCTGCTCCACCGTGATATTCTCCATCAGCGGCTCCATTCCCAGGTCGTCGATGAGCAGCAGGTCGGCGTCGAAATATTCCCGGGCTTCCCCGCCGGTGCGGGAGAAATAGGCGTTCTTCAGGTCCATCAGCAGGTCGTAGGCGGTGACGTACAGGCTTTGAACGCCCCGGTCGGCGGCGTGCTTTTCCACGCAGCGCAGCAGATAGGTTTTGCCAAGGCCGCTGCCGCCGTGGAGCAGCAGGGTTTTGACGGGCCCTTCCGGAATGCCCCGGGCATATTCCAGGCATTTATCCCGCACCACGCCCATGTGCTCCCGCTGGCTTACATCGGTGCCCGGCAGGGGCTCGGCGGGGAAACGGGACAAATCAAAATTCTCAAAGGACGGCTGCGCATCCTCCGCTCCTTCGCTTTTCGCCGCATAGGTCCGGCAGGCGGCCAGCAGGCAGGAGCAGGGCTTCAAAAGGGACTGCCGGTCATACACATATCCCGTATCCCGGCAGAGGCTGCACTGGCATACGGGCTCCAGATAATTCGCCGGATACCCCCTGTCCAGAAGCCCCTGCGCGATGCGGGCGCTGCAGTCCGCCATCTCCTCTTCGATATTCTGCGAGATGCCGCTCAGGCCCTTGCGCACAGACTGCATGATCAAATCATGGCGTTTCTGCGTCAGTGCGTACAGGTCAGGATGCTTTTCGCTGATTTCCGCCTGGCGGCGGGCGTCCTCCGCTTCATTCTGCTGCCGCCGGCGCTCGAAATCTGCCAGCACGGCCTGAAGAATCCGGTTATCCACGGCGCTTTCTCGCCTCCTCGATCAGATCGTCCGAAACGGCCAGGAGTTCCTCTTCCGTGTAGTCCCGCTGCTGATAGCGCTGAGCGGAAACGCTTTTTCCGGCTTTTTTTCCCTCCGGCTTTTTCTGAGCCCTGGCCTGCTCCGGCGCGGTGATGCCCGCTTCGTGCCAGGCTTCGATCACCTTATCCAGATAGCCGATCTTGCTGCCCTCCGCATTGCGGGCCTGTTCCGCGGCGCAGAGGATCAATTCCCGGCTCATCATGCCCCTCCATTTTTCCAGCAGGGCCCGGTCCGCCACGGTGGGACGGCCGCTGTGGCCGCACAGATCGAAGATTTCCCGAAGGGCCAGGTTGGCTTCCCGGTATTTTTCCAGGTATTCCTTCACGTTTTCTTCGGTGGTCAGGCCCTTTTTCTGCCAGGCTTCCAGCAGGCTTTCCATATCCTCCACCCGAGCCTTGCGCTTGGAACGGCTGCATTCGTCGGCGGCCAGCAAAAGCACTTCATAGGGCTGCAGGGCGGTGAATTCCCGGTACAGCCGAAGCGCCGCGGGGGTATCCACGCTGACCCCCAGGCGGCGGAAGACCTCCTGGGCCTTTTCCTTTTCATCCTTCTCCTGCTTCAAAAGCTTCTGCACCTGCCCGGCAGAGCGTGCGCCGCTGCGGGCGCGCAGGCCCATGAGGATGCCGTCCAGGTATTTGAAGGAGGGGTCGCCGCCGGTGGTTTCCCGGCAGGCGTCCAGGATGGCTTCCGGCTCAAAACCCCATTCGTCCAGCCATTTTTCGTACAGGGCCAGTTCGTCGTCGCTGGCCAGGCGGCGCTTGCCCATCCGGGAAAGCACCTTGCGGGCGCCGTCGTGCACCGCCTGATGGTGGCGCAGGAAAGCGTCGGCGTCGTCGCTGGTGATTACGTTGGCTTCCTTCATCCGGACGGCCAGGGGCTCGGCCCGTTTGAAGGAAAACTGCACGCCCCGCTGGGCGGCGCAGTGATTGAGCAGCATCAGCACTACTTCCGGCTGCAGCCCGATATCCTGCACCCACTCCCAGGCCAGGGCGATTTCGGAAGGGCTTACCTTCCTGCGGTCGCTGAAGATGGCGTACACGGCCTCGGCGAAATGGACGTGGCCGTCATCGGCCTGCAGCGGCGTGCCGGCATTGTCCCGCCGCTGGGAAGGGGAATAAAAGCGGTAGCGGAGCGGCTGCTCGCTGAGGCGGCTCACCAGCCCCCTGCGCTCCCAGTAGCGAAGGGCAGCTTCGATGTCCGCCGCGGGCAGCATCAATTCCTGGCTCATATCGTCGAGGGTATATTCGTCCTTCCTGCACGTGCAGGCAAACAGCCCCCACAGGTAGACCTTCACAAAGTCCCCCTTGGCGGCGGGCAGATAATCCAACAGAAAGCGGTTTTCTATGGAAGTGACGCCGTAGGGCAGGGCGTCCCGGTCCAAATCAAACATGGGGTGCATTCTCCTTTCGCGGCGCGATCAGGGCGCCGCCCTGCGCCAGGATCACGGCAAAGAGCATCAGCGCGCAGCCGATGTATTCCCGCCCGCTCATTTGTTCGCCCAGCATGAGGGCCCCGGCGATCACGCAGAACACCGATTCCAGGCACAGGATCAGCGCCGCGGCGGCGGGGCGGCATCCCGCCTGGCCCAGGGTCTGCAGAAGATATCCCAGGCCGGTGGACAAGATCGGAAGAGCACACGTCTGAACTCCAGTCACCGCTCATTATCT
>CAZQAM010000330.1:0-2777 GCA_964591355.1 uncultured Oscillospiraceae bacterium | reverse complement strand
TCTCTTCCGATCTTCTTCTCCCTTCCGCCATATCGTGCTGTGCGACGGCGATGCCGGGGACGCGGATGCCTGGCGGCGCGCATGTCCCGGCGCCGGGGTATACGCATTGCCCCGGAGCGAGGCCATGAAAAGGCTGCTTGCTGATTCCTTTGTGGGCATTGAGGAATTGCGGAGATGCTATCAGGCGCTGCGGCGAAAGGCGCCCTCTGATCTGACGGACGCCGCGGCCCTGTTAGGCCTTTCTTCGCTGCAAAGCGCGTTCGCGCTGGGCGTCTTTTCGCAGATCAATTTGATGGACGTTTCATTTTTCCCCTTTCGGGCTGCGCTTCTGCCGCCGGTAAAGCGTTCTCCCGAAGACAGCGCCTTGTTCCGTCTGGCGCGGCTGGGAAAGGAGGAAGAGAATGGCATACACAGCGTATAAAAGCCTGACCCTGGATGAAATGCTGGAAAAGGTCAAAAAATATGACGACAGCCCGGAAAGCCTCGATCTGGTCCGCCGGGCCGGCCTTTTCGCCCAGCAGGCCCATCAGGGGCAGTACCGCAAAAGCGGCGAGGAATATATCGTGCACCCCATGTACGTGGCCAGCATCCTGGTGGAATTGACCATTGACGCCCCCACCATCGCCGCGGCCCTGCTGCACGATACGGTGGAGGACTGCGAAAATGTGACGCTGGCTGTGATCCAGGAACAGTTCGGCGAGGAAGTGGCCCGGCTGGTGGACGGCGTGACCAAGCTGGACAAACTGGACTTTGCAGACCGGGAGGAGCAGCAGGCGGAATCGCTGCGGAAAATGATCCTGGCCATGAGCAAGGATATCCGCGTGGTGCTGATCAAACTGGCGGACCGGCTGCACAATATGCGCACCCTGGGTTTCCAGCCGCCGGAGAGGCAATTGGCCATCGCCCGGGAAACGGTGGATATTTACGCGCCGCTGGCACATAGGCTTGGCGTATACGCCATCAAGCAGGAATTGGAAGATCTGTCGCTGAGGTATCTGGATCCCGAAGGATATCAGGATGTGGCCCGGAAAGTGGGCATGAAGCGGGCCGAAAGGGAAGAAAACATCAAGCTGGTGATCAGCGAGCTTTCCCAGAAGCTGGATGAAGCCGGGCTGCATTACGAAATCGAGGGCCGGCCCAAGCACCTGTATTCCATTTACCGCAAAATGGTGATCCAGAACAAGCCTTTCGATCAGATTTACGACCTGATCGCCATCCGGGTGATCGTGGACACCATTCCGGAGTGCTATACCGTGCTGGGGATCGCTCACACCCTGTGGAACCAGGTGCCGGGGCGGTTCAAGGATTATATTTCGGTGCCCAAGGCCAATATGTATCAGTCTCTGCACACCACGGTGATCGGCGGGCGGCGGATCCCCTTTCCGTTTGAAATCCAGATCCGCACCCGGGAAATGCACCGCATCGCCGAGTACGGCATCGCAGCCCACTGGCGCTACAAAGAGGGCGGCACAAAAAGCGGCGGGCTGGATGAAAAGCTGTATTGGCTCCGGCAGATCCTGGACTGGCAGAGCGAGACCCGGGACAGCCATGAATTCATTGACAGCCTGAAGACCGATCTGTTTTCAGAAGAAGTCTTCCTCTTTACCCCCAAGGGCGATATCATTTCCATGCAGCGGGGCGCCACGCCCCTGGATTTTGCCTACCGCATCCATTCCCAGATCGGCAACAGCTGCGTGGGCGCCCGGGTCAACGGAAAAATGGTGCCTTTGGATACGCAATTGGAGACCGGCGACCGGGTGGAGGTCATGACCTCTGCCTCCTCCAAGGGCCCCAGCATGGACTGGCTCAAGATCGTGAAAACCCAGCAGGCCAAGGCCAAGATCCGTCAGTTCTTCAAGCGGGAGCTGCGGGGGGAAAACGTGCAGCGGGGCAGGGACATGCTGGAGCACGAAGCCAAGCGCCGGGGCGTGAAGCTGGGGGATTACACCAAGCCGGAATACTACGAGCCGCTTCTGAAAAAATACATGTTTCAGGAACTGGATGACATCTACGGCGCCATCGGCTACGGCGGCGTGGCGGCGGTATATGTGCTTTCCCGGCTCATGGATGAAAAGCAGAAAAAGGAAGAGCCCCAGCGGCCGCAGGTCCCGGTGTTCACAGAATCCGCGCCGCCGCCTGCCGAGCCCCGGGGAAAGCCCACTCACGGTATCTATGTGCACGGCGAGCCGGGCATGCTGGTCCGCTTCGCCCGGTGCTGCAATCCGGTGCCGGGAGACGATATCGTAGGGTATATCACCCGGGGCCGGGGCGTGACCATCCACAAGGCCGACTGTGTCAACGCCCTGCATACCGAGCCGGAAAGGAGCATCCCCGTTTCCTGGGCCGAAGAGGGGAAGGATTCCTTCAGCGCCAATATCCAGATCATCTGCTATGACCATAATTCCCTCCTGGGCGAACTGACCAACTATATCCAGGATCTGGGAATACCGATCACCGCCATCACGGTGAAACTGAACAAGAACAAAACCTGCACCATCACTACCACCGTGATGGTGCAGAGCAAGGAACAGCTGGACAGCGTGCTGCAGAAGCTGCAGAAGCGCTCCGACGTCATCGAGGCCTACCGCAGCAACGCGTGATGGAAAATGTGCACGCTGTGAATGAAACGGAATGGAAAAATGCCCTTATTTTGGGGCGTTTTTCATTATGGGACACAATATGCAGAAAAAATTTTGAAAAAAAGCAAAAGTTTCGTAAAAGTAAGCAGGAAAGATCGGAAGAGCGTCGTGTAGGGAAAGAGTGTAGGATAGGGTGTA
>CAZQAM010000329.1:0-2792 GCA_964591355.1 uncultured Oscillospiraceae bacterium | reverse complement strand
TGGCGTCGAAAATTTCCATGGACAATTCCTGCAGTTCCTTCGTGAGTTCTTCCCCTATGGGGGCCGGCACGATACGCTTCAGGCTGGCCATGCCCTTGCTGGCGCCGTGCTCGGGCAGGTATTTGTCAGCAAAGGACAGAAGGCCCGCCCCGGTATTGCTCATTTCCAGCACGGAGGGGCGGCGTTCCCCGTCCCAGCCCAGCACGGAGCAGTTGACCTCCACCGGTTTATCCAACCCCTGCTCCACCAATACCCGCCGGTCATAGGAAAAAGCCAGTTCCAGCGCGTCCATCAGTTCATCGCGGTCCCTGGCCGGGCTGACGCCGATGGAGGAGCCCAGGCACGCGGGCTTCACAAACACGGGATAGGGCAGATTTTCCTCCACCTTCTTTACGCTGCCGTCCCGGTCCCCTTCCCATTGGGAGCGGGTCAGGGCGCAGTCCGGCAGAACGGGGAAACCGAAAGCCCGGAAAAACCGCTTCATCACGATCTTGTCCATGCCCAGGGCGGAGGCGGTGACGCCGCTGGAAGCGTAGGGGATATCCGCAAGTTCCATTAGCCCCTGCAGGGATCCATCCTCCCCGTGCAGGCCGTGCATCACCGGGATCACGCAGTCCAGCCGGGCAACCACTTCTTCCTTCCCGCCCTGAAACAGCCCCTTGGCGGGCACGTAATGGGTCAGCGCCCCGGAGCCGGCGGTAAGATCCAGCCGCACCGGGATCACGCCTTTCATGAAGGGGTCGAAATGCGTATAGGTTTTCATATCCAGCAGGGCGGGGCCTGTGAACCACTCGCCCTTTCTGGTGATGTAGATCGGGATCACGTCGTACTTTTCCCGGTCGGCGCTGCGCATCAACTGCACCGCGCTGATGATGGATACGTCATGCTCGCAGGTGCGGCTGCCGTAAATGACCCCCAGCTGCATTTTGTCCATTTTGTTTTCCCCCTTAGCCCTCGCTGTAATGGTCGGGCAGGTCATTTTCGTACATCACGGTGTCGCCGGGCCTGATCATGCCGTTCACGACCGCCACGGCTTCTTCCAGGCTGGCCACGGAGTGGATGCTTTCTTCCGGGAACCCCTTTTCCAGCAGACCCTTCCGGATGGGCGCGGTGTGCTTTTTCCCCACCAGTACGGCCACATCCACTTTTCCTGCCATGGCCTGGCCGAACTCCTCGTTATAGCGTTCCTCTTCCTCCCCCAGTTCCACCATGCCCGGGGTCACGATGAACCGCCGGCCCGGGAAGGAGGAGAGCACCTCCAGCGCCCGCCGGCTGGAGAGAGGATTGGTGTTGAAAGCGTCGTCTATGACGCCGATGCCGCTGGACGTGTGGATCAATTGCAGCCGGTGTTCCACCGGTTTCAGGCTGCTGATGCCCCGGGCGATCTGCTCATCGCTCAGTCCCAGGTGCCGGGCCACCAGGCTGGCGCCCAGGATGTTCGACACGTTGTGCTCGCCCAGCAAAACCGTGTGGCAGGCGATGGTCTTTCCATCCTTAAAACACATGGTGAAGCGGCAGCCCTGGGGCGATACCGTCACATCCTCCGCCCAGGCGTCGGCGCCTTTTTGAGCGGCCAGCGCTTTGGGCTTCTGCGTTTTGTCGTAGAGCTTCCTGACGATGCCGTCATCGTTGAGGAACACCGCCAGGCCGTCATCGGGCAGAGCTTCGATCAGCTCATACTTGGTTTTTTCGATGCGCTCCATGGTGCGGAAGGTATCCAGATGCTGGGGGCCCACGGAAGTGAGGATCCCAATTTGAGGATGCACCAGGCGCGAAAGCTCCCGGATCTCCCCCACGTGCCGGGCGCCCATTTCCCCGATGAATACCTGGTGGGAGGGGGTCAGCCGCTCCCGGATGATCCGGGTCACGCCCATGGGCGTGTTGAAGGAGGCCGGCGTGGCCAATACGTTGTATTTCTGGGAAAGGATCTCGGCCAGGATGAATTTGGTGGAGGTTTTGCCAAAGCTTCCGGTGATGCCGATGCGGATGAGGCGCGGATTTTCCAGGAGCTTCTTTTCCGCGTCCCGGAAATACAGATGGAAGATCAGCCGCTCGACAGGCAAAGCCAGCAAAGCGGCCAGCGCCACCACGCAGGGCAGAAGCAGCATGGGCAGATACAGGGGCAAAACGGCCCTGGAAACCATGGCCTCCGCTGCACGCTGCCCCGCAAGCATTTCAGATGCCTGCCGGGAGAGGAGGAAAGGCAGCAGCATCAGCAGAAAGCTAACCGCCGCCAAAGCAAGATAGAGACGCTTCATCCGGGCCGTCAGGGCGAATTTTTTCTTCTGCGGCGTCTTTGCCGCCTGCAAACAGAGCAGCCAGCCCACGCCGAATGTGATCAGGCCCAGCAGACCGTGGATCAGAAAATCCGGGGCGTTCAGGCCTGGGAAAACCAGCGTCAGCAAAAGCAGCGCTCCGGCGTGCGAGAGCGCCAAAAGGATCCCGGGCAGGAACGCCTTTTTCCATTGTCGGCCCAGAGTACGGAAATACCCCTGAAACTGATAGCTTTCCAGCTGGAAATAATGCAGCGGCAGCCGGGCGGCCAGCGCCATGCCCGCCGCCGCTCCCAGCACAGACAGCAAAAACCAGTTGTTCATCCGTTTCTCCTCGTTATGTCAGAAATGCCCGCACCACAGCCACAAACCTGGGCCACTGGCGAAGGTAGGCATAGTGATCGTCCTGTTCGAAAACCACCAGTCCCGCGTCCGGGATTTCCTTCTCCATGACCTGCCCCATCCACAGCGGGGGATCGTGATCATTTTCGCCCCAGATGAGGAGGGTGGAAGCCTGGA
>CAZQAM010000328.1:0-2803 GCA_964591355.1 uncultured Oscillospiraceae bacterium | reverse complement strand
GCGATGGAATCTCGTGACTGGAGTTCAGACGTGTGCTCTTCCGATCTTCTTGATGCCGCCGTAATAATGGGTGTCGGCAAAGGCAAAATCCCCATCCTCATAAAACGGGTTCTGCTTCAGGTCGATCCGGGGAGAATCGATGTGGGCGCCCACGATGTTCATGCCCTCTTCCAGGGGCTTTTCGCCCACGTGAAAGAGAACCACCGCTTTGTTCATCCAGGAAAGATACAGCCTGTCCCCGGGCTTCACCGCCCTTTTTTCCCGGACGGCGTCCTCCAGGCTGGTGTACCCTGCCTCCCGCGCCCGTTCAATGGTCTGGGCGGCGCACTCCCGCTCGGTCTTTCCCTCGTCCAGAAACTTCTTGTATCCCGCCGCCGCCTTTTCCACCCGGGAAAGGGCGTCTGCGTCATATTGCTTCCACGCGTTTCTTCTTTCCACCCTGCAAACCTCCTGCTTCATCATTTGCATGCTATCTTATCACTTTTGGAATCCGCTGACAAGCCGTTTTCCGTAAACGGCCGCGTGATATCTCATACGCTCCGAACCAGGGAATATCCCGAAGCGGCACGGGCAGGGTGATTTGCTGGCCCCCCGCATACCGGCGCTGATCCCAGCCCAGCCATCGGCCCTTGGGGAGACGGACGGTCTTTTCCCGGGCGTTCTTTTCCGTCACCGGGGGCGCCAGGATCCCGCTGCCCAGCATGAACTGCTGATTCTCGCGTTCAAAGCCTTCCTCCGGAAACTCATACGCCATGGCGCGCACAATGGGTTCCCCGGTTTCCGCCGCGTGCCGGGCCAGGGCGCAGATTTCATTGCCCAGGGACGCGTGGAGCAGCATGGCCTGCCTGACCAGAGCGGCATTCTTGCGGGACAGCACGCGCCAGGGCGCGGCAGCTTTGTCTGAATTGATCCAGCCTTCATACCGATGCCCGCTCAATCAGCACGGAGGGCAGAAGGATATGCCGGTGCAGCATGGTATCTCCATGGATGCGCTCCGTCAGGATCCTGGCCGCCATGATGCCCATTTCTTCCGTGGGCACATCGATGGTGGTCAGGGGCGGATTGGCAAACTGGCTCAGTTCGATATTGCTCATGCCGATCACGGCCATATCGTCCGGCACACGGATCCTGGCCTGGCACAGCGTGCGGATGGCGGCCATGGCCATCAGATCGCTGGCGGCGTACAGGGCGGTGGGCAAATGATCGGAAGCAAGAATGCCGTTGACGCCTTTCACGCAGAGCTTGTCATCCCAGGCGCAGTCCACCACCCAGTCCATGTTCACGGAAAGATTGAGATCCGCCATGGTTTCGCAAAAGCCCCGGAACCGGCGGGATTTCCTCACGCTGTTGCCCATGGGGCCGGCGCCGATGAAGCCGATGGCCCTGTGCCCCTTGCTGTAGAGATACTCCACCGCCATCCTGCTGACCAGCGCATGATCGTATTCCACGCTGTCAATGGGCATATATCCCGTATCGATGCCTACGATATGGAGAAACCTGGCCTGCAGCTGCCGATACAGGGGATCTTCGATCTGGCACATCAGCAAAAGCCCGTCCAGAGGGGCCCGCAAAAGGCTGTTCAGGGCTTCCTGGTTTTCCAGTTCCTGGGTCGTACGGATCAAAGTGACCGCGCCGCCGAGCTTTTCCATCTCCTTTTCAAAGCCGCTGAGAATGGACATGTAATACGGATCGCTGTACCGGCCTTTTGTCGAGACCATGACGCAGCCGATGGACAGCTTTTTCTGATCCCTCTGCCCCACGTTTTTCCGGTCTTTTCTGACCAGCGGCCTGTAATCCATTTCGGCCGCCGCCTTCAGCACGCGCTGCCGCGTTTCCGCCGTGGTCTTATAGGCCGGATCATTGTTGAGGATGCGGGAAACCGTGGCAGGCGAAACGCCGGCCTGCCTGGCAACATCGCGGATACTGCTCATTTGTTCCTCCCCTCCGATAGATCGTCTGGTGCAGTATTGAAATACCCCTTCCTTTCGTCTTCCCCGCAGAAAGGCCATCCTCTTTTCAAAAATCAAGCACGGGATTCATTAGCAGGCAAAAGCTCTGTTTTCCCGCATTCCAGATCGCTGATATAACCTTCCATCCCTTCCGGAGCAATGGGGCCCGCGGTGCGGATCAGTTCTTCCAAGCGACGCTTTGTCATGCCCTGTCCCCTATCCGGTGGCGGCGGCGGAATTCTTCAATCTCCACCACCGTTCCCCGCAGCCTGGATTCATCGGCGGCGCAGGCCATCATATGGCTTTCGATGGAACGGCTGATGTCGGTGGAGGCTTCCCCCTGCCGGCCTTCCATGACAGCCAGAAAATCATCCACGATCCCGCTGTCTCCCCCGCCGTGGCCGCTGAAGGCCCTCTGCGGATGGATTACGGAAGAGTGGGAGCGTTCCACGCCGTTGGCGGTGAACATCGTCACCTCGATCACGTTGTCCCCTTCGCTGGCCCGGATCTCCCCGTTCTCCCCCATGATTTTCAGGGTGCGCATCATGCGGTTGGTGAATCCGCTCAGGTTGAAAGTGGCCGTTACGCCGTTATTGAATTCCAGCACCGTCACCTGGTGATCGCACACGTCGTTGTCGCAGTGGAAGACGCACCGCCCGTAGGGTCCGGTGCGAATGGCCTCCATGATGCCTTCTTCACTCTGATCCGCGGTGAGCACGGTGGCCGGCCATTCGCCCCGCGCCGGCAGGTAGCAAAGGTACGCGCTGAAACGGCAGGAATCTTTAAGGGCGCAGTCCGCACAGCGCTCCGCCGCGCCTTCCGGGGCGTTTTCCGCCTTGAAATACGTCAGATCC
>CAZQAM010000327.1:0-2812 GCA_964591355.1 uncultured Oscillospiraceae bacterium | reverse complement strand
CTGAAGGCGCTGGGTTACCTGACGGAGGACCCCACCGGCGTTTTTGACGCGGAAACGGAACGGGCGCTGACGGAATTCCAGCAGCGCAGCGGTCTTCTGGCTTCCGGCATGGCGGATGAAAGGACCCTGCAGGCGCTGTACGCCGAGGATGCCCGGGCGGCTTATAAAGCCGGAGAGGATCATTTTGACGGCGGGGAATGGCTGGCCGAAGCGATGGAAGGCGCTCCCCTGTACGAGTGGGGGACCAAAGCCGCGTACGCCATGGCGCCTGCGCCTGTGCCTGCGGCCACCTCCATGCCCGCCTTTTCGGGGGGCAGGATCGGAAGGGAGGACTGGAATACCAGCGAGTACACCTATATCCGGGAAGCGGGCTTTCAGAGCGCGGCACTGTCGCCCCTGTCCACCTTCGCGGCGGACGTGGACACCGCCTCCTACGCCCAGGTGCGCTCCCTGATCCTTTCCGGCAAACCGGTGCCCCGGGACGCGGTGCGGGTGGAGGAAATGCTCAATTATTTCCGGTATGATTATCCGGGGCCTCAGGGAGAAGGCCCCTTAGGGGTCACCATGGAATTGGCCCGCTGCCCCTGGAATGAGGATTCGCTGCTTTTGCAGATAGGGCTGCAGGCACGGGAGATCCGGGCGGAAGAGAAGCCCGCCGGCAACCTGGTGTTTCTCATCGACGTTTCCGGTTCCATGTCCGGGCCGGACCGGCTGGACCTGGTGAAGCGGGCGTTCCTGATGTTGCTGGAAACGCTGGCGCCTGAGGATACCGTATCCATTGTCACCTACGCGTCCCGGGATGAAGTGGTCTTGTCCGGCGTGCCGGCGGCAGACAAGGTGCGCATCATGGAGGCCATTTCCGCTCTGGAAGCCCGGGGCTCCACCAACAGTGCCGCGGGCATCCTGACAGCGTATCAGCTGGCGGAAAAGTACGCCCGGGATGGAAGCAGCAACCGCATCATCATGGCCACCGACGGGGATTTCAATGTGGGGGTCACCAGCGAAGGCGACCTGGCCCGGCTGGTGACGGAAAAGAAGGAAAAGGGCGTGCGCCTGACCATGCTGGGCGTGGGCTACGGAAATTACAAGGATAACAAGCTGGAAGCTCTGGCCGATTACGGCGACGGCAATTACTATTACCTGGATTCCGTGTTCGAGGCCCGCAAGGCGCTGGTGACGGAAGCCGGAGGCACCCTGGTGGAAGTGGCCAGGGATGTGAAGCTGCAGGTGGATTTCAACCCTGCCATGGTGCAGGCGTACCGGCTCATCGGGTATGAGGACCGGGTCATGGACGCCCGGGATTTCGCCGACGACACCAAAGACGGCGGCGAAATCGGCAGCGGACACAGGGTAACGGCGCTTTATGAAATCGTGCCGGCCGGCAGCGCCATGGAGACAGACCTGCCTCAAAGCAAATACACCCGGGCGCCGGCAGCGGGTGAAGAGAAGGGGGAATGGCTGACGCTGAATATCCGCTGCAAGAAACCGGGCGAAGCGGCAAGCACCCTGGAAACTTTTCCCCTGACCGGGGACGCCCGGGAGGAAGGGTCCGATAACCTGAAATTTGCCGCGGCGGTGGCGGAATGCGCCATGCTGCTGCGGGACAGCGAGTATAAAGGCGCGTCGTCCTGGGAAAACGCCCTGGCCCTGGCCCGGGACAGCGGCGCCAGCGGGGACGCGTATAAAGAAGAATTCATTTACCTGCTGACGCTGCTGGAAAGAGAGGCCGCGATCCGGCCGTGACGCTTCCCAGGGCCCGCTCCGCCGCCTTCCCGATGGCTCTGTCCCGGGAGGGCGGCTTTTCTTCTTCCGGGCTGTTGCAATTTTGCCGCTTTCATCGTCTAATAAGTGAAAGGAGATGAGGCCGAAGTGGAAGCTGTCAAGGGCCCTGACAGTTTGGAAGAAAGAGTGGAACGCATGGTCAGCCTGCATCAGCTGCCGCTGCTGCGCTTATGCTACGCCTATCTGCATGATGAGGACGCGGCGCGGGACGCGGTGCAGGAAACCTTCCTGAAGGCATGCCGGCATTTGACGGACTTCCGGGACGAGGCCTCGGAAAAGACCTGGCTTTGCCGCATCGCCATCAATACCTGCAAAGACATGATAAGATCCTCCTGGTGGCGGCATGTGGATCGGGCGGTGACGCCGGAGATGCTGCCCGCCGCCGCCTGTCCGGCGGAAAGGGAGGATCGGGAATTGACCCTGCAGATCCTGAATCTGCCGGGAAAACTGAGAGAAGCCGCCCTGCTGTGCTGGCTGCAGGGACTGACGTATGAACAGGCTGCCCGGGTGCTGGGCGTGAGCCATCAGGCGGTGGGCAGCCGATTGAACCGGGCGAGGAAAAGGCTGCGCCTGGCGCTGGAAGGGAGCGATGAAAATGACCCTCGATAAGGAGCAGGAACGGGTGCAAAAGGCCATGAATGCCGCGCTGTCCGGCTTGCAGGAAGATCCCTTTCTGGCCCGGCGGGTGCTTGCCGCCCAGAAAGAGGAGGAACCCATGAAGAAGTTTTCAGTTTCTATGATGATCGCGATCGCCCTGATCGTGCTGATGATGTCGGTATCCCTGGCCGCGGGGCTGGGCCTGTTTGGCGAATTGTCCGGCCATCGGGATGCCGTGGATAAACGGCTGGAGACGCTGGAACATGTGTCGGAGCCCGTGGGCTCCGGCCTGACCACCCCCGACGGCGTGACCGTCGAGATCGGCCAGGCGTACTATGAGGGCGACCGGGTGTTCGTTTCTTACCGCATCAGCGGGAACCTTCGGAAAATCACCCTGCACGAGGGCGCGCCGGAGGGAGAATACGCCTGGGAC
>CAZQAM010000326.1:972-2844 GCA_964591355.1 uncultured Oscillospiraceae bacterium | reverse complement strand
ATCGTCATATAAAGAAAAACTGTCCGTGACGAACAAATAAAATGCAAACCTTGCAATCTGTTATCAATATACAGGTTGAAACGGCGTTTGTCAACAATACTGACGGCCGGGAAGCGAGAACGCGGTGATATCATGGCAAATCAAACCATTATCGTTTGTCTGACAAAAAACCGCCGGAGAATCTCTTCTTTCAGCGGTTTAGTCATGGTCTGGGTGGAGAGATTTGAACTCTCGGCCTCTTGAACCCCATTCAAGCACGCTACCAAGCTGCGCTACACCCAGATGTCAACCGCTGTTTTCAGCCACACAACGGATTTGTTTTCTCAGGTTCAGCCGTGGAGGAGTCTCACCCGAGAACGGTGTCAATTATAGCACTGAAAACAGAGGGTGTCAATAGTGAAATAACTGATTTTTGACAAAATTGAACCGTAGGGTTTTCGGACGGGATAAGAAAGGATGATTTCAGAGCGGAAAGGAAAGAACGCCGCCGGCATGAAATGCACAACGGCGGCAGGATCGCTTGCATACGGGAACACGGAATGTATCAGGCGGTTTTGCTCCGGCACAGGAAACGCAGAATGCCCCGCAGGCCTCTCGGGGCACGGATACAGATGACGCGCATGGACATGGCGGTGCAGCTCCCTTCTATTTCCGAATCAGTACAATGCCAATCAGAATCAATGACGCGCCGATCAGGGCAACCCAGGCCCAGATGGGCACACAGATCAGGATCACCAATACCCCTGCGGCGATCAGCACGCCCCCGACAATGCGAAGCACCACGCTTTTCGCTGCCGGATAGCACTGGACGCGCACAGATTGCTCCCGCCGCCAGGACATAAAAATCACCTCCCTTTCATCGTATGAGATGAACAGGGAGGCTATGATCAGTTTTCCTTGCGCTGATTGATCCAATTCAGAAATGCGCCGACGCTTTTTTCAGGCAGATGCAGCATGGATTCCTTTTCCAGAATGTTTTCCAGATAATGCGCATCGGAGGAATGCAGCACATGCCGGCCGTCCATGGCCTCGATGGGACAGGGGAGATCGCGCCATACCTCCACCGTGGGGAAATAGGGCTCCGGCGGCATGAAGCCCAGATTGACCAGCAGCCCGTTGCTGCCCCGGTTGATATGCGCCGGGACCGGCACCCCGCCAAAGGCACGGACCTGCGTGGCGGCATCCTGCAATGGAAAATCCGTGGCGCCTATAAGCAGCGCTTCCTCTTCGCCGAGGACCTGATCATCCGCATCCAGAATCCATTGATGCCCGAAAAAGGAGGGCTTGTTCTTTTTTTGCGGCAAATGCTCCCGGAGCATTTGGCCAAAGGAAACGGCGGCGTCCACAGAAGGGAAGTACCCCAGCATGTGCACTTCTTCCCGGGTGGTGATTTCCATGGCGGGGATCAGAAGGATCCCGTACGCCTCGGCGATCTTTTGGGCCGCGGGCAGGTTCCCGGCAGCGTTGTGATCGGAAATGGCCACCACATCCAGCCCCTTCAGCGCCGCCATGCCCAGGATGTTTCCCGGCGTCATGTCGTCATCCCCGCAGGGAGACAGGCAGGAATGAATGTGCAGATCGGCAAACAGATCCATGGTCACTGCGCCTTTTCCGGGATCCCGTGAGCTGCCATGCGGCCGCAGACGGCATATGCGGTCAGGGAGGTTTTGAGGATCACGAGCCCCTCGTCCGCGGCCTTGGCGATGCTTTCTTTGGGCATATCGATGTTTTCCGGCATGATCACGCAGGCCATGTCGGCCAGCACGGCCACAGCCACCACATTCATATGAGTCTGCACCGTGACCCAGGCCATGCCCTCTTCGCCGTGGGCCATGACCCAGGACAAAAGATCGCAGGTGTAGCCACAGGAAA
>CAZQAM010000326.1:0-962 GCA_964591355.1 uncultured Oscillospiraceae bacterium | reverse complement strand
GCAGTTTGGTTTTCCGCTTCGATCAATGAAGCCAGTTCGGCAATCGTCAAAAGAAACGCCTCCTTTATTCCCGTTTGGTCTGGGCGATCTCCACCATGTGCTGAGCCATGACCTTCAATTGATCCTTCAGCACGTGGATGCAGTCCAATTCGCTGGCAAAGCCCCGCACAATATCCTCGGCCAGGGTGCGGCAGGTGGGGGAGCCGCAGGAACCGCAGTCGTAGCCAGGCAGACGCTCCAGGATCTCGTTCATTCTTTCCATCTTCTGCATGGCGATCATCAGGTTGTCATCCAGCTTCATCACGCTGTTGGGCTCAATGGGGGCATCGCAGTAGAGGGGATATTTCGTCATCAGGGAAGCGGGCACATTCTCGACGGGATGCTCATCCGTGACGGTATGGGCCAGCTTCCGGATGGCGTTTTTCGCCACGTAATTGTTTTCAAAGGTCAAAGGTCCGCCCACGCAGCCGCCCATGCAGGCGTTGCCCTCAAAGAAAACCAGGTCGCTGAGCTTGTTGTTTTCGATTTCTTCCAGCACCCGGATCACGTTTTGAATGCCGTCCACCGCCAGGGAGTTCTCCGGGCACACGGCGCTGGCCTCGCCGCTGCTGGCGGCCCAGCGCACCCCAAAGGCGGTGGAAGAAGTGGGCGTGGATTCAGGATGGTTTTTCCCCATCTCTGCCAGCAGCAACCCGTAAATTTCCATCATGGAGATAGCGCCGTCCACCGCGGATTTCTTTTGGCCGATGGGGGAGCGGATGACGGTCATTTTGGCCGGGCAGGGCGTAATGAAAAACACGCCTACATCCTCCGGGTCGCAGCGGTTTTTCCTGCAGAATTCCTGCCGCGCGATCATGGCGGCCACTTCCATGGGCTGCCGCACATCCACGATATTGGGGATCAGATCGGGGAAGCGCACCTGGATCAGGCGCACCACCGCCGGGCAGGCGGAGGAAATCAAA
>CAZQAM010000325.1:0-2873 GCA_964591355.1 uncultured Oscillospiraceae bacterium | reverse complement strand
TTGCGCAGGGCGTGCTTGTTGATGACGATGCGGCGGCCCATGCCCTTGGCCCGGGCGGTGCGCAGGTAATCCATTTCCAGGATTTCCAATACCGAAGAGCGGATATAGCGGATATTGCCGCCCGCCACGCCCACGGCCAGCACCAGGGCGGGCATGATCAGGTGGCGGAGGATATCCCCGGCGTCGCCGCCGGTGCCGGGGGTATACATGCCGGAGGAGGGCAGCCAGCCCAGACGCACCGTGAAAAAGTAAATCAGGATCAGGGAAAGGAAAAAGCCCGGCACGCTGGAAAACACAAAGGAGGCGGACACCACGGCGTAATCCCGCTTTTTATACCGGTGCACAGCGCTGTAAATGCCTGCCGGCACGGCAATGAGCAGCCCCAGCACCATGGATACCCCCATCAAAAGGAGGGTGGGGCCCAGGTGGCTGCCGATCATTTCGCTGACGGGCAGGTAGCTTTTGTAGGAATAGCCCAGGTTGCCGTGGAGCACTTCCGCCAGCCAGTTCCAGTACTGCATCCAGAGGGGCTGATCCAGCCCCCACCGGGCGGCCCGGGCGGCAATGGCCCCCTCGCTGACCCGGGGGCCCACCATCATATCCAGCGGGCTCCCCGCCAGGCACATGATGGCGTAATCAATGATGGTGATACCCAGCAGCACGGGGATGGCCAGCAGCAGTTTTTTCAGGATATATTTCCACATGCCCGTCACTCCTCCCATGCCCTGGCGCAGACAGTGAAATGCCCGGGGGAAATCTCTTTTTCCTCGCCGGAAAAGGAAAGGCACGCTTGATCCGCCCGGGGGCAGCGATGATACAATGGGCATGCGCCCCGGGGCGACAGCACGTCGATTTCGCCCCGGAGGGAAGCGCGCTGCCTGTCCCGGGCGCCGATATCGGCCATGGGCGCGGCATCCAGCAGGGCTTTCGTATAGGGATGGGCGGGATGATCGAACAATTCATCCGAGCCGCCCCATTCCACCACCCGGCCCATATACATCACCGCGATGCGGTGGCTGATGTAATGCACCGCTCCCAGGCCGTGGCCGATGAAGACATAAGTCAATTTCAGTTTTTCCTGCAGATCCCTCAAAAGGTTCAGGATCTGGGCCTGCACCGACACATCCAGGGCCGATACCGGCTCGTCCAGCACGATCACATCGGGATTCAGGGACAGCGCCCTGGCGATGCAGATGCGCTGCCGCTGCCCGCCGGAAAACTCGTGGGGATAGCGGTCCTCCATATCGGCGGGCAGGCCAACCATGGCCAGGAGCTCTTCCGCCCGCCTGTCGATTTCCTGCGAACTGCCGATATGGTGATACCGCATGGGTTCCCGCAGGATATCCGCCACCCGCTTGCGGGGGTTCAGGGAAGAGCCGCTGTCCTGAAACACCATCTGGAAGCGGGGGCGCAGGCCGCGGAGCTTCGATTCGGGCAGATGATCGATCCGCTGCCCTTGGAAATATACTTCCCCCGCCGTGGGTTTTTCCAGGCACATCAGCAGCCTGGCTACGGTGGATTTGCCGCAGCCGGATTCGCCCACGATGCCGAAGGTTTCGCCTTTGCGCACTGCAAGGGATACATCTTCCACTGCCCGGAAGGTGCGGGGAATAAGGCTGTTTTCCCCGGAGATACGGTATTCTTTGGTCAGATGCCGTGCCTCCAGGATCGGGGCTGGCGCGTCATGCATCCGTATCCCCTCCTTCAAAGCGGCACCGGGAGAAATGCCCGGGCGAGATCTCCCGCATAGCATCCGCCGCCCTGTCCGGGCAGGAATCGCCGAAGGCGCACCGGGAGGCGAAGCGGCAGCCCGTCATTTCGCCGTAGGTCTGGGGCACGAAGCCCGGAATGGAATAGAGCCGGCGGCCCCGGTCGTCATGCAGCCCGGGCACCGCCCGCATCAGGGCTTTGGTATAGGCGTGGGCGGGATGCAGCAGCAGCTCTCTCAGCGGCGCTTCTTCCACGCACTGGCCCGCGTACATCACCACCACCCGGTCCGCCATTTCCGCCACCACGCCGATATCGTGGGTGATGAGCAGGATGGCCATGCCTTCCTCCGCCCGGAGGGAGCGCAGCAATTCCATGATCTGGTACTGGATGGTCACATCCAGGGCGGTGGTGGGCTCGTCGGCAATGAGCAGTTTCGGCTTGCAGGAGAGGGCCATGGCGATCATGACCCTTTGCCGCATGCCGCCGGACAGCATATGGGGGTATTTTTTCATGACCTGCGCGGCGTCCCGGATGCCGGTGCGCTCCAGCAATTTGATGCCCTCCGCCCAGGCTTTCTCCCGGGACAGGTGCAGATGCCGCCGCATGCCTTCGGTCAATTGGTTGCCGATGGTAAACACCGGATTCAGGCTGTACATGATATCCTGAAAAATCATGGCGATGCCCGGGCCCCGGATCTGATCCAATTCCTCCTCGGGCAGGGACAGAAGATTCTTTCCCTCAAACAGGATTTCGCCGCCGGTGACCTTTCCCTGGCGGCTGAGCAGATGCAGGATGGACAAGGCCGTGATGCTCTTCCCGCTGCCGCTTTCGCCCACCACGCACAGGATTTCCCCGGGGTTGACAGAAAAGGATACGCCGGAGGCGGCGGGGGAGAGCTCTTTCCCCTGCCGGAATGCGATATTCAGTTCCCTGATGGCCAGCAAGGGCTCCATGCCGCGCCTCCCTGTCTATATGCAAGTATGCCGCACCGGGCAAAAGGCTTCCCGGTGCGGCGTGGTAAAAAACAGCTTATTGGATATCCCAGTCCTGCACGTTGACAAAGGTGCCGAAGATGTCGGGCACGGCGTTCGAAAGCCGATTGCTGACCGCGCCCAGCTTCGCGATGACCCAGCCGGAAATCATGGGCGCCTCCTGCTGCATCA
>CAZQAM010000324.1:0-2879 GCA_964591355.1 uncultured Oscillospiraceae bacterium | reverse complement strand
CAAAATGCCGCATCTATTGATTGCCGGCGCCACCGGCAGCGGCAAATCGGTATGCATCAATTCTATCGTATGCAGCCTTCTTTACCGCACTTCCCCCGAGCAGGTGCGCATGATCATGATCGACCCCAAGCAGGTGGAATTGAGCGTATACAACGCCATTCCCCATCTTTTGGTGCCTGTGGTCAGCGATCCCCGCAAGGCGGCGGGCGCCCTGTCCTGGGTCGTGCAGGAAATGCTGGAGAGATATGGGAAATTCAGCGCCCAGGGCGTGCGTAACCTGGCGGGATACAACAAAGCCAATCAGGGCACCGATCAGGTGCTGCCCAATATCGTGGTGATCATCGACGAAATGGCCGATCTGATGGAAGTCTGCCGAAAGGACGTGGAAGAATCCATCCGCCGCCTGGCTGCCCTGGCCCGGGCCGCCGGCATTTACATGGTGCTGGCCACCCAGCGGCCTTCTGTGGACGTCATCACCGGCGTCATCAAAAACAACATTCCCAGCCGCATCGCTTTCGCCGTTTCTTCCGGCACGGACAGCCGCACCATCATCGATATCAACGGCGCCGAAAAACTCATGGGCAAGGGCGATATGCTCTACAAGCCGGCAGGCACTTCCCCGGTCCGTGTTCAGGGCTGCTTTGTCAGCGATGAAGAGGTCAACGCCGTGGCGAATTATATCGCCAGCCGGTACCAGACCAATTACGATCCCAATATCGCCGAGCATCTGGAAAAAGCCGACAAAGATGCAGATGAAGGGGACTCCCACGGATTTGACGACGGCCTGGGCGGCGGCGCAGGTTCCTCAAACGGCAATGAAGGGGAATTCCAGGACCTTCTGCAGCAGGCCATCGAAATGGCTGTGGAGGATGGGCAAACCTCTACCAGCATGCTCCAGCGCCGGCTGCGGGTAGGCTATGCCCGGGCCGGGCGACTGATTGACGAAATGGAAAAGCGCGGCATCATCAGCCAGAGCGAGGGCAGCAAGCCCCGGAAAACCATCATCACCCGGGAGCAGTACTATGAATTGTTCCGGGATTCCTGACAGACGCGGCAGGCGGGCGAAGGAGATTTTCCTTCGCCTGTTTTTTGTTTTTTCGCCAAACAGACAAGGCTGATTCCTCCCGCCAGCGGATAGGCCGATGCCACGATCCCGCCAAATCCGCACAGCGACAAAGCCGCGGTCACAAGAAAACAGATTGCCCGCTTTCTTTTCTGGATGCGCTCCGGGAATACTTCGCTGATCCCCTGTATCACGGAAATCAATGTGGTCATGGCTGCCAGATACAGAACAGCCGCCGATAAATAGTATCCCATTTTTCCATAGCTTCTCAGCAGCATTACCGTAGGCAGCGGCGCTTCCATCAGCTCAAACCGATGCGGAAAGAAAGCAAAATTACCCAATCCCAGCAGCAATCCTGCAGCGCATCCGATGCCAATGGACACAATGAAGCGCTCCTTTTTTGAGCATTGCCGTCCCGCCTCGCAAAGAACCCCGGCAGAGAGCATCACGTTCATGGCGCTGTAGCAAAGCGCCGCCGCAACGCCGGGCAGAACGCTCTTTTTTTCTTCCCACAGCGCAGCTGCATCGGGCTTCGGCGCCCGGATGCACAGGATCCACGCCAGGAGAATCAGGGGCATCAGGATGCAGCCCATTCTTTTCAGAACCGTCAGGGAATGTCCGCTCAACGCCATGCAGAGCGCCAATGTCAGCAGCGCGCCCATGGAGCGGGCATACCCCATGGGCAGCGTCAGCGCCGCCAATTCCCCAGCGGCGGCGGTCATGGCGCCCGCAACGCAGAAAAGCAGCGTCAGCAGCATCCATCGCCCCAAAAACGGGTATTTCCCCTGAGCCAATAAATCCCGGACGGAAGGGGCTCTCATGACCCGATCCGAAAAGCATATGACGGCACCGGCGGCAATCGCTGTGAGCAGCCAGGACAATTCTCCCCAGCGGGTGAAAAAATGCATGATCTCCCGGCCCGATGCGAAGCCTGCGCCGATGACCGCCGATGTGACGGCGCAGATCAAATGATTCATTTTCATGCGCTTCCCTCCGCCGCATTGTATGCCGTTAAAAACCGGCGCATGAAAAAACGGGAGGGGAAATCCCCTTCCGCTTATCATAGCGTCCGGCGATCATCGGATGTGCTTGAGATGCTTCATCACGCTGCCGGCGCAGATCCCCGTCAGCGCCCCGCAGGCTGCGCCGACGATCACCAGCACCGCCATATAATAATACAGCTGCTGGGTGCCCAATACGGCAATGGCCACCAGCACCTGCCCGATATTGTGCATGACGCCCCCGGCCATACTGACGGTAACGGGCAGCATACCCTTCACCCGGCTCAGAAGGGACATAACAAGCATGCTCAGGATCCCGCCCGCCATGGCATACACAATGGTGTTGGCTCCCCCGAACAGCAATCCGCTCAGCGTCACCTTCAGCGCCATCAGGATCCACGCCGTGGGGATATCCATCATATAAACGGCAAAAATCAGCACGCCGTTGGAAAGACCCAGTTTGATCCCCGGCACGCCGCTGACTGCCGGGATCAGGCTTTCCACATAGCCCAGCACCAGCATCATGGCGATCAAAAGCCCGGACAGCGCCACGCGCCTGGTCATCTCCCGGTTGGAAAGCTGTTTCATACCCCGCTCCTTGCTGTTGATGCTTTTTCATGATACCGCGATCCCTCTGCCCCGTCAAGGGAAAAAAGTACCGCATAAATGCAGAATCATCCCCGTATCCCCAGGATTCTTTCTGGATAATCCCCTGGTTATCTGCTATAATGAAGGGCGAAGTCTGCGCAGGAATGCGCGCATCGGCAGAATCCAAAGGAGGATAGATCGGAAGAGCACACGTCTGAACTCCAGTC
>CAZQAM010000323.1:2560-2902 GCA_964591355.1 uncultured Oscillospiraceae bacterium | reverse complement strand
ATGCCATGCGCAGGCGGATGCTGGCTCACCCCGGGGATTTTGAGCGCATCCTGCCCATCCTCAAAAAGCGGGGCTTTTCCCTGGACGGCGATCAATGGAAGAAAATGCTCGTGCCGGAGGAAATCCCGCCGGTGCTGGCGCCCTGGTATCTGAAAAAGCACGTGTATGCCCAGAGGCGGGGCGCGGAGCTGAAGTGGATCCTGTCCCCGGATATCGTGGATAGGGTCATGGAGGATTACGAGGCGCTTGCCCCGCTGTACTGGATTTTCCGCGGATGCGTGGAAGAAGCCATGAACCGGATGGATGATATGGGAGGGAAAAAATGAGTATGGATGTGCGCAG
>CAZQAM010000323.1:0-2550 GCA_964591355.1 uncultured Oscillospiraceae bacterium | reverse complement strand
TGAAGGGCGGCACGGATCTGCGGGGAACCGCCCTGGGGGAGCATCCGGCCCTGACGCCGGAGATCGCTGCCCGGCTCGGCGGCGCTTTCGCGTTCTGGCTCCGGCAGCGGGGATTCGATCATCCCCGGATCGCCCTGGGCCGGGATTCCCGCCTAAGCGGTGAAACGCTGCTGGACGCCTGCGCATTGGGCTGCCTTCAGGCCGGCGCCCTGGTGGAAACATACGGCCTGTGCACTACTCCTGCCCTGTATAGGAGCCTGATAACCGAAGGCTTTGCCTGCGACGGCGCCGTGATGGTGGCTGCCAGCATCCTTCCTTCGGAGTGGAACGGCCTGAAGCTTTTTACCAAGGCGGGCCCCCTTGAAAGCGCGGAAATGGATGAGATCCTGGAAATCGCGGCCAGCGATATGCCGCTGCAGGGCGGCAGCAGCCCCATCCAGAAAAGGGAATTCATGCCTGTGTACTGTCAGATGATCCGCGACCGCATCAGCCGCGGCCTGGACACCGATGTGCAGAAACCTCTGCTGGGGCTGCATGTGGTGGTGGACGCCGGCAGCGGCGCGGGCGGGTTCTATGCTTCCCTGCTGGAGGAAATGGGCGCCTGGGTGGAAGGAAGCCGCCTCCTTAAGCCGGACGGCCGCTTCCCCGGCCACAGCCCCGACCCCGGAAACGCGGAGGCGCTTTCTTCGGTCAGCGACGTGGTGGTCAGCGTCGGGGCCGATCTGGGCGTGTTTTTTGATACCGACTGTGTCCGGGCCGCCATTGTGGATAGCGCCGGCCGGGCCATTGGCCGCAACCGGCTCATCGCCTTGACGTCCGCGATCCTGCTGGACAGGAAGCCCGGCGCCACCATCGTCACCGATTCGGTCACGTCCTCCGGCCTCAATCGGTTCATCATGGAATGGGGCGGGGAGCATTACCGCTACAAGCGGGGCTACCGCAATGTGATCAGCGAAGCCATCCGCCTGAACGAGGCGGGCATCGACTGCCCCCTGGCCATCGAAACCAGCGGACATGCCGCTTTCCGGGAAAATCATTTTCTGGACGACGGCATGTATTTGACGACGGTGCTGATCTGTGAGGCCATGCGCCTCAAACAGGAAGGGAAAGAACTGTCCTCCCTGATCGCCGATCTGAAGGAACCGGCGGAAAGCGCCGAGATCCGTCTGGATATCACGGGCGAGGATTTCCACGCTGCCGGCCTGGCCGCCATCGAAAAGGTAATGGATCACGCCGCCTTTGCTCCCGGCTGGCATATTGCCCCGGACAACCGGGAAGGCGTGCGCATCAGCTGCGATCTGGACGGCGAAATGGACAGCGGCTGGTTCCTTTTGCGTCTGTCCCGGCGTGATCCCGTGCTTCCGCTGAACCTGGAAAGCGATGTGAAAGGCGGCGCGGCCGTGATGGCCCGGGCGCTGCTGCATGTGCTGGAGGGCAGCGAAGAAATTGATCTGAGCAAACTGCAGCACTATATTGAAGAAAAAGCGAGGTAAGGAAACATGGATATCCGGCAAAAAACCATCAACAACATCCGCACTTTGGCAGCGGATACCGTTCAGAAAGCCAATTCCGGCCATCCCGGCGCCCCCATGGGCATGGCGCCCCTGGCGTACGCCCTGTGGCTGAACTCCATGCGGCATAACCCCAAGGATCCCCAGTGGCCCAACCGGGACCGGTTCGTATTATCCTCCGGCCACGCCAGCGCCCTGATTTATACCATGCTGCATCTCACCGGCTACCCCCTGACCATGGACGATATGAAGCAGTTCCGGCAGTGGGGCAGCAAAACCCCCGGCCATCCCGAATACCGCCACACCGTGGGCGTTGAAACCACTACCGGCCCCCTGGGCCAGGGCGTGGCCAACGCCGTGGGCTTCGCCATTGCCGAAACCATGGTGGCCGCCCATTTCAACCGCCCCGGCTTTCCCGTGGTGGATCACCGGGTGTATGCTGTGTGCGGCGACGGCTGCCTGATGGAGGGCATTTCCTCCGAAGCCTGCTCTCTGGCCGGAACCCTGCAATTAGGCAAACTGACCCTGCTTTATGATGATAACGATATCTCCATCGAAGGCAATACCGACATCGCATTCCGGGAGGATGTGGGCAGGCGCTTTGAGGCGTACGGCTGGCAGGTGATCCGTTTGCAGGACGGCAGCGACGTGGACAGCATTATCGCCGCTCTGGAAGAAGCCAGAAAGGACGAGCGGCCCACCCTCGTCATCTGCCCCACGAAGATCGGCTTTGGCTGCCCCGCCAAGGAAGGCAAAGCTTCCGCCCACGGCGAGCCTCTGGGCGAGGAAAATGTGAAGGAAACCAAGAAGACCCTGGGCATGCCGGAGGATGATTTCTGTGTGCTGCCTGAGGTGTATGCGCATTGCGGTCAGGCCATGGAAAAGAATGAAAAGGCCGAGGCGGAATGGAACGATCTGTTTGCGGCCTATACGAAGGCGTATCCCGATTTGGCCGAGGAATGGGAAACCTGGTTCAGCGATGACCTTCCCGACGACGTGATGATGAATGATTCCCTCTGGAAGTGGGAAAAGAAGGACG
>CAZQAM010000322.1:0-2916 GCA_964591355.1 uncultured Oscillospiraceae bacterium | reverse complement strand
TTTATCGCCCGCTTCCGGAGCGGACGCGCTCCGGAATGGGATTATCCGAAAGGAATGCATGCATTTTGTCTGAATCGCGCTCCCTCATCGAAATCAGGAATCTGCGCAAGGTCTATCAGGTGCCGGGCGGGGAAGTGGTGGCCCTGGACGGCATCAGCCTGAACATAGAAAAAGGTCAGATATACGGCATCATCGGCATGAGCGGCGCGGGGAAATCCACCCTGATCCGCTGTATGAACCGGCTGGATACCCCCACCGACGGCCAGATCCTCATCGACGGGCAGAACATCCTTGCCATGAATGAAAAGCAGTTGATGGCCACCCGCCGGAAGGTGAGCATGATCTTCCAGCAGTTCAATCTTCTCATGCAGAAGACCGTGGCCCGCAATGTGCGCTATCCCCTGGAAATTTCCGGGGTGCCCAAGGCGAAGGCCAACGAGCGGGTGAAGGAGCTGCTGAAGATCGTGGGGCTGGAGGATAAGGCGGAGGCCTATCCCATCCAGCTGTCCGGGGGGCAAAGGCAGCGGGTGGCCATCGCCCGGGCCCTGGCCAGCAACCCCGAGGTGCTTTTGTGCGATGAGGCCACCAGCGCCCTGGACCCCATGACCACCCAGTCGATCCTTGCCCTGCTGCAGGAGATCAACAGAGACCTTGGCATCACGGTGGTGCTGATCACCCATGAAATGGCAGTGATCCGTCAAATTTGCAGCCGGGTAGCCATCCTGGACGGCGGAAAGATCGCCGAGGAAGGCACGGTGGACGATGTGTTCATTCACACGCGTTCGGCGGCGGGGAAGCGGCTGTTCGGCATTGTGCCCAGCCAGCAGGATGACATCGTGTCCGATGTGCCGGCGCTGCGCATCGTGTTTGAGGGCGGCAAGGAAGGCATGCCCATCATTGCCGGGCTGGTGAAGAGCTGCAAGGTGGATGTGAATATCCTCTCCGCCGATATCAAGCCCATCAACGGCCAGCCTTACGGCCAGATGCTCATCGAATCGCCGGATGATCCGGTGGTGAAGGAGCAGGTGATCCGCTATCTGACGGAGCAGGGGCTGACGGTGAAGGAGGTGACGCCGGCATGACGTGGATGCACGCGTTCTGGCAGGTGCCCTTCAAAGCCTGCATGGACGGCTGGAACGGGATCGGGGATTTCCTCTACAACACCGTTTTCGGCTTTGTCTACCAGCGTTCCTGGAAGATCCTGTGGCCGGCCCTGGGGGAAACCATTTACATGACCTTGCTTTCCACCATCCTGTCCTATGTGATCGGCCTGGCTTTGGGCGTGGTGCTGGTGGTGACGCGGAAGGGCGGCATCAAGCCCATGCCCAAATTGAACACAGCGCTTGGCGCCGTCATCAATTTCCTGCGTTCCATTCCCTTCATCATTCTGCTGGTGATGCTTCTGAATGTGACGCTGGCCGTCACCGGCCGCATGACCGGCACCATGACCATTTCCTTTCCGCTTACCATCAGCGCCTTTCCCTACGTGGCGCGGATGGTGGAAGGCAGCCTGATGGAGGTGGACGGCGGGGTGATCGAGGCGGCAAAGGCCATGGGCTCCTCCACCTGGCAGATCGTAAAAAAGGTGCTGGTGCCGGAGGCTGTGCCCTCGCTGATTAACGGTTTTTCCATCTGCATGACCACCATCTTGGGCTACACCACCATGGCCAGCGTCGCCGCGGGCGGCGGCCTGGGCGCTACGGCGGTGACCTACGGGCTGTCCTACCGGCAGTACGATATCATGTACGCGGCCAGCATCATGCTGGTGGTGCTGGTGCAGATCATCACCATGGCGGGCACCTTCCTGTCCCGAAAGCATGACCACAGGACCCGGTAAACGATGTTATTTGAGCGAATGCTTGAATATAAGATTTTTGAAGGAGGCAAACCCATGAAAAAACTGACTGCGATTCTCTTGGCTCTGGCGCTTTCTCTGAGCCTGGTATCCGCCCTGGCCGACCCCCTGGCCATCATCGCCACCCCCGAACCCCACGCCCAGATCCTGAACCTGATCAAGGATGATTTGGCCGCGCTGGGCTATGAACTGGAAGTGGAAATCAACGAAGGCTACCTGGTGGAGAATCCTTCCACCGCCGCCGGCGATACCCAGGCCAATTTCTTCCAGCACATCCCGTATCTGACCCAGTATAACGAGACCGCCGCGGAGAATGAAAAGCTGGTGTACGTGGTGCCCACGCACTTTGAGCCCATGGGTCTGTATTCCGGCACCAAGACTGTCCTGGATGAAATCGCGGAAGGCGACATCATCGTGGTGCCCAACGACCCCGTGAACATGACCCGCGCGTTCATCCTGCTCTCTGACGCCGGTCTGGTGGAGCTGCCCGAAGGCACCACCCTGGAAAGCATCGTCACCAAGTACGACATTGGCAACCCCAAGGGCCTGGAATTCCAGGATGTGAACGCTGAGCTGGCGCCCACCATGCGGGACGGCGCGGCCTTCGTGGTCATCAACGGCAACAACGCCTCCCTGGCGGGCCTGATCCCCGGCAAGGACGCGGTGTATTATGAGCAGCCCGGCAGCCAGGCCGCCGAAGCCTATGTGAACATTTTCGCCGTGAAGCCCGAAAATGCCGAGGCAGACTTCGTGAAGGCCCTGGAAAAGACCGTGTACACCCAGAAGGTGTATGACCTGATCGTGAACAGCGGCTTTGTGCCCGTGTTCGAGGTGGCCGCGGAATAAATCAGGAAATAATTCCAAAAAGAGAGGGATCCGTTTTTCCCAGAAAAGCGGATCCCTATTCTATTGTATTTTTGGTACTGTTTTATTGCTAAAAGATTGAATATACTTATCCACCAGATCCTTCGCTGACGCTCAGGATGACATGAAAGAAGACGTCTCTTCTGCTTGTCATCCTGAGCCGCAGGGCGAAGGATCTTTCTGCTGCCGGATACTCA
>CAZQAM010000321.1:0-2925 GCA_964591355.1 uncultured Oscillospiraceae bacterium | reverse complement strand
TTTTTTGTCTGGCTGTGGGCGCATGCCTTCCCTGCGCACCGACTGCGAAAATGGATCAGGATGCTGAACCAGGAAAAAACATGCTGACCGAACTCCCGCTTTCTTGTGTGATGATGGCCGGCAGCCTTGACGTTCGCGGGTTTGCTCGCTGCTTGATGGGAAAATACTGCCCATCGTGAAGATGGAAGCCGGTGAAGCAATGAAGATCTATGAATTTGGCTTGGAACACGAAAAGACCTTTGTCATGTTCCAGTGCGCGGCGGAGCCGTGGCGGGTGTTCAAGGCCTCCGCGGAAATCATGGCCAGGGATTATCATGTCTATCTGGTGATCGCGGATGGGCATGATGAAACGGGGACGGAGTTCATCTCCCTGGAAAAGAACGTGAAGGATGCGGCGGACGCCCTGCGGAAAAGGGGCGTTGCCCGGATCGAAGCCGTGTACGGAGTCTCCATGGGCGGTGCCAGCGTCATCCGCTTCCTGGCCACGGAGGATATCCCCGTGGAGCGGGCGGTCATCGACGCAGGCATCACGCCTTATCTGTACCCGCGCTTCATCTGCCGGCTGACCGCTGTCAAGGACTGGATCATGATCATGCTGGGCACCAAATCCATGGGGATGATGAAGCTGGCAGCGCCGCTGGCCAGGTGGACGCCCCGGGGTGAGGACCCGGAGAGCACTACCGCAGGATTTTCGAGTTTGAAAAGCATCATTTCGCGCCGTCGACCATCTGGGATGTCTTCTGGTCTGCCAATAACTGCGCCATGCCTGATACGAAAGCCTGGGAGATTCCGGGATCGGAAGACATGCGGCCCTATATCAGCGGCCACGGCAAAATGCTGAAGTGGCTGATGGGCACAGCGGGCTTTGCCATTCTGTGCGCGATCCTTGCCGGAATCATGGATGCCAGCCTGAAAGGATGAAACGGCCCTTCAATGGCCTTGCCTGATTGACGCTCATCTCAGAAAAAAGCCTCTGCATAAAGGTTTTCTTATTCCCGGAAAAGAAAAACCATGTCAGTGAAGTCGGAAAAGCCCTGAAAATATGCACTGAATAGTCAATCAAGATGAGATTGATCATTGAATTTGAATTTGATATAATATTAACAGACAAGAAAATGTATCCACCAAAGTGCCGCAAAAATCTGCGGAGCGCCTGATTGCTCAATGGACGAAAGGCTGAAACCTGCACCAAAAAAACAAAAACAGGCCGGAAAGGAAGCTGTTGAAATCAGCCGATTGAATGCGATCAAAAAGGAAAAGGAGAACTGCTTTATGGATCATGCGATGATGGCCGCTTTGGTGCTGAACCGGCTCACGGAAAGCAGAGGGGAAGGAAGATGGGACGATCATTTGAGCCTGGCAACCTGGGAATGGCCCCAGGGCGTGGCGATGTACGCCATGCTGAAAATGTATGAAGTGACGAAGGACGGAAAACTCCTGGACGAGATCCGGGCATGGTATGACGGGCATATCGCAAAGGGGCTTCCGGATCGGAATATCAATACCACCGCGCCCATGCTCGGCATGACGCTGCTGTATGAAACGGAAAAAAACGAAAAGTACCGGCCGGTGATTGAAGCCTGGGCTGAATGGGTAATGAACGATTTGCCGCGCACGGAAGAGGGCGGCTTTCAGCATCTGACCAGCGACTGCACCAACGAGCAGCAGCTGTGGGACGATACCCTGTTCATGACCGTATTGTTCCTTTATCGGGCGGGCTGCGCGCTGAACCGGCCCGACTGGCAGAATGAAGCGAAATATCAGTTCCTTCTGCACATCAAGTATCTCCACTGTACGGAAACAGGGCTGTGGTATCATGGCTGGTGCTTTATCGGGCGGCATCATTTTGGAAAAGCATTCTGGGCCCGGGGCAACAGCTGGTTCACGGCAGGGGCCATCGATTTTGCGGAATGGCTCCCGGAAGAAGATCCCGTCAGGCGGGCTGTGCTGAACACATGGCGGGAGCAATGCGCCGCGCTGATAAAAGCCCAGGATGCCGCAACGGGGCTGTGGCACACACTGGTGGATCAGCCGGACAGCTATCTGGAAACGTCCGCCAGCGCGGCAATTGCCTATGGGCTGCTCAAGGGTTGCCGCCTGGGCTTCCTGCCCTGCCGGGATGAGGCCGGGAAAGCGGCGAAGGGGGTTTTATCTCAGGTGGCGCCGGACGGACTGGTGGGCGGCGTATCGTATGGTACGCCCATGGGAAACGACCTGGATTTTTACCGGAGCATTCCCCTGAAACCCACGGCCTATGGCCAGGGCTTGACTTACCTGATGCTGACGGAGCTAATGAGGCAGTAGGCTATATAAACCTGCTTAAACCTGCTGCGTTTTTTGCCTCCTCCATGAAAATCATTCCAAAACAGCCCATGCGTTCCGGATTGCGTGACTTCTCCGGAGCGTATGAGCTGTTTTTATACTGGATGCCGCGCATGAGAAAGCCTTGCGCTTTCCCCGGTCTGATCAGAGCCCGGTTTTTTCGCGGATATATTTCCGGGCCATCTGCGCGTATTCAAAGGGATTGGCCTTGGCAGGATCCTGTTCTGCTTCCACCACCACCCAGCCTTCATAGCCGCTTTCTTCAATTTCCTGGAAGATGGGGGTAAAATCCACATCGCCGTCGCCGGGCACGGTGAATACGCCTCTCCGCACAGCGGTGAGGAAGCTCCAGCCTTCCTTCCGGGCCTGGTCCCGGATGGACAGGCGCACATCCTTCAAATGGATATGCCGGATGCGATGCATGTATTTCTTCAGGACGGGCAGGGGATCAATGCCGGCGAAGGAGAGGTGGCCGCTGTCAAAGAGCAGGAACACCTTTTCCGGATCCACAGCGTCCATGAAACGATCGATTTCGCCGGCGGTCTGCACCCCTGTGCCCATATGATGATGCAATGTCAGGGTCATTCCTTTTTCCTGAGCCAG
>CAZQAM010000320.1:0-2945 GCA_964591355.1 uncultured Oscillospiraceae bacterium | reverse complement strand
GATGGAATCTCGTGACTGGAGTTCAGACGTGTGCTCTTCCGATCTCATCCCAGGCCACAAAGCGCACCTGGGGCACGATCCGCATGGCCTCCAGGCACATTTCCTTGGCTTCCTCAAAAAAGGGAATATGAAAACCAATGATGGAGGTGCCGGTCATGGGATGCTTATCATAGGTATTGCCCTGCTTGTCGGCCCCGACGGTCAGCAGCGTGCCGCTTTCCAGGTCCACCCGGGCGGCCATGCCGCCGCAGTCCACATTGTCCATGACCCGGCCGTTGCCGATGCGCAGGAAGGCGTAGACGATGCCCTCCTGTTTATCGCCCAGCAGCGTGGCGATGCGCACGGTGTTCACGGAGGTGGGGCACATCCGGGCCATTTCGGGGTGCTGGATGACCACTTCCTCCAGAATGCCGTCGCCGGCTTCCAGGATCTGATCCCGGAAAAGGGGCAGCTCTTTCCAGTCGTCTTTCCGGTATTTCACGATCCCCTGGCCGCTGGATCCTTCCAGGGGCTTGTAGATGACCTGATCCTTATCTCCCAGGAAGGCGGCCAGGCCCTCCGTGGTCAGGGCGTCGTCTGCCTTGATCCAGTCCCTTTGGATCCATTTTGCGAAGGTGGTGTTGAATTGGGTCTTATCGTCGAAAAAATGCCAGTATGCCTTGTCGTTCATCCGCCGCACAATGTCGTTGGAAATGCCCCGGGTAATCACGGTGCGGCGCTGGGCGTCGTTCAGGCGGTACATTTCGGCGATCTTATAATCCATATATCCCGCGTTGTATTTCGCGGCGCACCGGGCCATGTCCGCCAGCAGCCAGGCAGTGGGCCTGCCCGTTTTCTTGTGCAGCATTTGAGCGGTTTCCCGCATGCGTGCAAAATCCATTTTGCCGATGCGTGTCATCACATAGGAAATACGGCTCATGTTCTCCTCCAAAGCAGGGATCGGAATCAGGAAACGGCCTGATTGCATCGCTTCTATTATACGCTATCTTTTCCGCCATTGCAAGGAAAAAAGCAGGCGCCCGGCTGCCGCGCTGCCGGGGGTTTTCATTTTGCCGCTTTGCTGGTATAATGGGCGCGGGGATGATTCGTCCCGCCTGAATCGTTATTTGCAGCGGAGGGAAAGCTATGCAGGCAATGGAAGCGGCCAATGCTTTGGCCCAGGCCATCCGGGAAAGCGGGGAATACCGGGAATACGCCCGCCTGAAGGAAGAGATCGACGCGGACGCGGGGATCCTGTCGCTGGTGAACGAATACAAGCGGCTTCAAGCCAGCCTGCAGATGCGCATGCTTTCCGGCCAAAGCCTGGAAGGGGAGGACGCCCAGCGGTTCCAGTCCCTGAACATGCTGCTGTTTTCCGACAGCCGCACCTCGGGCTACCTGATGGCGGAACTGCGGCTGCAGAAAATGATGGCCGATATATTCGGCGTGCTGACCCGGGCGGCGGGGATGGATATTCCCCTGCCTGTCTGATGAAGGAGGAGCCCTTGAAAAACCGCAAGCAGGAAAAAGAATATACCGGCGAAAGCCTGCGCAGGGAGCGGGAATACGGCCTGTTCTGGTACAGCTGGCTGTGGCATCTCATCCGGCCGCTGGCCATTGCCCTGTGCGTTATGGTGGTGGTGGCCGGGGTGGCCATGGCGGGCTGGAACTGGGTGGACCGGCATTATTTTGCCCCGGTGGACGGCGGGGATACGCAGGAAATCCTCTTTACCGTTGCCTCCGGCAGCAGCCTGACCCGGGTCGCCAATAACCTGGAAAATGAAAACCTGATCCGCAGCCGCACCCTGTTCAAGTATTATGCCGATTTTCTGGGCTACGGCCAGAAGATCCAGGCCGGGGAATACAGGGTCAGCCGGAGCATGAGCATGCAGGAAATCATGGAACTTTTGACCACCGGCGACGGCAACCCCATCACCCGGAACATCACCGTGATTCCCGGCTGGACCATCCGGGACATCGCCGCGTACCTGAAAGAGCAGAATGTGATCCCGGAGGAAGAGCAGTTCCTGGCCCTGTGCCGCGGCGGGGAAGCCTTCTCCGCGTATTACTATGTGGCCGACGTGCTGGCGAAAGGCAATGCCGCTTCACGCCTCTTTGTTCTGGAAGGCTACCTGGCGCCCGATACCTATGAAATCTACACCAACGCCACGGCGGAGGATATCGTCAAAAAGCTGCTGAGCCAGACGGAGGCGGTGTTTACCAACGAATACCACGACCGGGCGGACGAGCTGGGTCTGAGCATGGACCAGGTGATCACCCTGGCTTCCATGATCGAGAAGGAGGCGAAAACCGCTGATTTTGCCCGGGTATCCGCCGTATTCCATAACCGGCTCCGGCAGAATATGAACCTGGGCAGCGACGTGACGGTGAAATACGCTTCCGGCGTTAGGCGCATGAGCCTGACAAACAGCGATCTGCAGGTGCAGTCGCCCTACAATACCTACCTCCATAAAGGCCTGCCCGTGGGCCCCATCTGCTCGCCCTCGGCGGCGGCCATCCGGGCGGCGCTGTATCCCGATGAGCAGTTCCTGAGCGAAAATTACCTGTATTTCTGCTCCAAGGATCCCAGCACCGGCGAACTGCATTTCAGCTGCACGCTGGAAGAACATAACCTGGCGGTCAGCATCTACGCGCCGCTCTGGCAGGCGTACGACCGGGAAAAGGGGCTGTAAAACGGCGGCGGTATTCCGTTTTCAGAATATCATTCAAAATTTCTTCCGGATATGGAACTTTTTGCCTGAGGCCCCGTCCAATGAAGTGAAACCGATGAGAACAATCGGCCAGGAAAGGAAGGAACGAAAATGAAGAAACTGTTTGCACTGGTGCTCGTGGCAATGATGGTTATGATGACTGCCGCCGTGGCCGAGGGCGGCCTGATGGTGGGCGGCTGGACGCCCTCCGCTTCTCCCGAAATCACGGAAGAAGCTCAGAAAATTTTTGATAGA
>CAZQAM010000319.1:709-2948 GCA_964591355.1 uncultured Oscillospiraceae bacterium | reverse complement strand
CTTTCCGGGTGCCCGGCCTGCCCGCGCTTTCCTCGCGGACCGCCGCGTACCGGATGCTCCCAGCCTTTCCATCCAAAGACGGATCATCTGACGCCGCGCTGCCGCTGCGGGCCAGGGACCTGCCGGCTCCTTTGCCCTGGCGGTAAGCGCCTATGCCGTCCTCCCGGTCCCGGTAAGGCACTGCCGTGCCGCACTGATCGCATACCACGGCGCCTTCCGGCAGGACGTTTCCGCAATGCTTGCATACCATGAATGTTTCTCCCTTCGGGAAATCAACGCATCAGGGGCGCATTTTCCTGCAGATCGCAAAACCGGGCCGCCTTGGCTGACCCGCCGGCCGAAAAAAGCGGCGGCCGCCCCCGGTCTTTTCCCCGTTCACTGCATATTCCGCATGGCCTCATAGGCCGGGTCTTCCGCGTCGAAATCCCTTTCCGGCGCGTCGCCGCCCAGGGCTTCGATGGCGTTGCGCAGCTCGATATAATCCAGATACGGCGTTTCCTCGCTGGCCGCCATGGCTTTCAGGGCAGGCAGCGCCCTTTCGTCCCCCAGCTTCCGCAGGCAGTCCGCCATTACGGCAGCCCGCTCCCGGCGTTTTTTGAACAGCTCCATGGCCGTTTCAAATACCCTTTCGTCCCCGGGATAATCGCACAGCAGCGTCAAAAGCGCTTCCTGCCCGTCCGGAGTAGCGCCGGGCAGCGCGGAGCGCATGGCGTCCACCGCCTGATCCCCCATGGAATCCAGGCTCTCCAGGGCGTTGTCGGCCAGCTCATCCTCCTCCGCTCCCCGTGCGGCCTGCCACTGCACATAAATCTCCGCCGGCGCCGGGCTGCCGATTTCCCGCAGCAGCGTCACCGCGGCCATTTTCATTTCCCGGGTGGCGGTTTCCTTTTGCAGAAGCCGCATCAGCGCCTCCTCCGCCTCCAGGCCCATTTCGGCGATGCGGTTGAGCAGCATATCCGGCACCGGGATGCGCTGGTTGAAATAATCCTCCATCCAGTTCACCAGCTGCCGGGGATTGTCAAACTGGCCGAAGTATTCCCCGGGTTTCTTTCCCGAAAGCCAGTTCACCGGCGTATCCAGAAAAGCGGCGTACACCTCGGGCATGGCTTCTTCCATATCGTCGTAAGTGCGGTATTTTTTGGCATTGTCCTTCATCCAGACGGAAAGATAGCGCTCGAACTCCCGGTCAAAATTGATGCAGCGCACGTTTCTCTTCCTCCTCGTTCATCCATTGGGCAAAGCGGCGCAGCGTGCGGCGGATGCGCCTCTTCCCCCGGGCGAAGCGGAACAGTTCCTCCGCCCGCTCCCGCCTGCCCGTGGCTGCCAGGATGTAAAGCGCCAGGCACAGGGGATAATGCTGCTTTTCCCCGTCGCAGAACCGCTTTTCCGCTTCCGGCATCCGCCGCCACAGAGGCGGCACGATCCTGTAAATTTCCTCCGCCTGCGCATCGTCCCGGAGGGCCATCACCAGATAGTGCAGCAGCCTGTTGAGCCGCCCGTACCGGATCCTCTCCGGCACCGCCCGCAATTGGAACCCCAGGGCGGAGAGGAGCACCCTTCGCCCTTCGTACAGCTGCAGATCCTCCGGATGCCGGCGGTACCACAGCCCCGCCGCGTCGTCGGGATCCAGATCCAGCAGCGTTTCCAGGGTGCGCCGGGCGCTTTCTTCTTCCCCTGCGCGTTTGAGGCACAGGTATTTGAGCCTCAGGAAATCGATGCTGGCCGGAGCGTTTTCCAATTGCCGGTTCACCGCCGACAGCGCCGCCTGCCCGGCCCCCGCTTCCCAGGCCGCGGAGCAGAATTCCTCAAAATCCGTAATGCTTTCGCACAGCTTTTCCGCCCGGTCCAGTGCTTCCCGGGCCACCCGCGCTTTGCCGGCGTGGCTGGCCGCCACCGCCGAAAGCAGATGCGGCTGCAGCGCCATGGGGGTTTTCCCGGCGGCGTACAGAAAATACGGCAGCGCCCGGCGGGGCGGCCTCACAGCGCCCATCAGCAAGGCGGCCTCCGCCGTTTTTCCCTTCTGCCAGGCCCGCTCGATCAGCCGCCCGGCATCCTCCCGTCTCCCCAGAAACAGCGCCTCCCGGGCCCGGCGGCACAGCGTTTCGCTGCGTGCCCGGCGCTTTCCGCGCTTTTCCCTGCCCCAGGGCATGCCTTCCAGAAGATCCTGAGCCCGGTCGGCACATTCGCCGTCCGGATCCAGGCGCTGGCAGGCGTCGAAAGCATCCTCCGCCAGGCCTTC
>CAZQAM010000319.1:0-699 GCA_964591355.1 uncultured Oscillospiraceae bacterium | reverse complement strand
AGCGCACAGCAGCCGAGGAGAAAGCAGGCGTCTCCCGTCAGCCCGCCCCGGGCCACAGCCCGGGCCAGGCACCTTTCAGCCGCGGTGAAGGAGCCCATGTCCAGGTAGACCCGGGCCAGTTCCAGCGCCGTGGCGGGATCGCCGGTTTTTTCCAGCGCCTTGCGCAGCATCCGGGCCGCCGCAGGGCGTTTATCGGGCGTATCATGCCGCCTGGCACGGCCCTGCCAGTAGGCGGCGGGGCGCTCAAAAGGCACCACAACCCGTTTTCCTGTCATCTTCCGGCCCTCTCCAGCAGGTCCTCCAGTTCGCTTCCCGTAAAGCGGTGAGCGGTGCGGCAGAAATGGCAGGTCAGTTCCGCCCCGCCGTCCTCGTCGATCATCTGCCGCAATTCTTTTCTGCCCAGAGCGATCAGCGCCTTTTCCATCTTCTCCCGGCTGCAGTCGCACTGGTAATCCACCGTTTCCCGGGAAAGAATCCTCATCTCCAGCCCGTCGAACCAAGCCCTGGCCAGATCCTCCAGCGCCACATCGGCCACTTCCCGGCTGATGGCGGAAAAGAAAACAGAGCGCAGTTCCAGCTGCTCCAAAAGTTCCTCCGAGCAGCCGGGCATGGCCTGCACCAGTACGCCCCCGGCGGACAGGCAGTATCTTTCATGCACCAGGCACCCCAAAGCCACCAGGGAGGGCTGCTGCTCGCTGA
>CAZQAM010000318.1:0-2949 GCA_964591355.1 uncultured Oscillospiraceae bacterium | reverse complement strand
CTCCAGCGTCACGCCCTTGACCTCCAGAAAGATCCTGCGCCGGCCCGCTTCCAGATAGAAATCCAGCCGGCTGCTGCCAAACGACGTTTCCGGCCTGATCCGCGTCAAGCCGGGATACAGCAGGGGCAGCGCTTCCCGAGCGGCTGAATTGGGGGCCTGGCTGTCCATATTGATCAAAAGCGGCCCCTTCTGCACTGCTATCAGATCACACCGGGTTTTGCGTTTCGGGTTTTCAGATACGGAAAGCGTAACGGCCGCGCCCGGCACCAGCAGTTCCCGGCACCGGCCGGTATTCTTGACATGGCAGGTTTCTATTCCGTTCCGGGTCTCTACGTGGGCGATAAAGCGGTTGGGCCGGCCGATGAACGTGCCCGGAATCACCTGCCTGTACAGTTTCATGCTCCCCCGTCCTTCCGCATTTTTTTGCATTATAAGAAAGCTCCCCCACCTGTGTCAAGTGCTCATTCTTTGTAAATTTTACGAAAATAAACAAATTTCTTTGTATTTTATGAAAATTGTGTATTGATTTTTTAATAATTTCGTAATATAATGGCCTTGCATTCGTAAAGAATCGGAGGTGAGCATCATGAA
This sequence comes from uncultured Oscillospiraceae bacterium, assembly GCA_964591355.1. Taxonomy (GTDB): domain Bacteria; phylum Bacillota; class Clostridia; order Christensenellales; family Aristaeellaceae; genus RUG563. Next base: position 2,358 of record CAZQAM010000318.1, on the reverse strand, counting down.
AAAAGCGCAGCGAGGCATCGCATGGATCCTGATTATTCTTTCCCTGTGCGCTCTGCTGCCTGTTTCTTATGCGGCTTCTTCCACAGGCACAGTCAACACGGATAAAGTTTTTTTCCGCACCAAGCCCAGCACTTCTTCCAGTTATTACAGCCTGTTGAAGAAAAATACCAAAGTGACGGTCACCGGAAGCAGCGAGAATTTCTACGCGGTTACCTATGGCGGGCACAGCGGCTACATTATGAAGAAGTTTGTGGACCTGTCCGGTTCCGGCTCTTCCGGCTCGGGCAGTTCATCTTCTTCCTCCACAGCCAAAGTCAGCAAATACGCTTCCGCGAAAACCATCGCTGATCTGGGCAGCGTGCCCGCGGCTACAAAAAAGGGTTCCACCGGCGACGCGGTGGAAAAACTGCAGCAGGCGCTGAAAATCAAGGGATATTATAAGAGCACAGTGGACGGCATTTACGGCGACGGCACAGCCTCCGCCGTCAAAAAGTACCAGAAGGCGGTGGGCCTTTCCCAGACCGGCACAGCGGACAAAAATACCCTGAATGTGCTCTTTGGCAAAAAATCCGCAAACGCCGACAAAGCAAGCGCCAGCCTGAAAACAGAAAAGCTGGACTGGTTCCATGGCGGCGTGAACCGCATTCCCAACGGCGCCACTTTTACTGTCAAGGATGTAGCGACCGGCAGAACCTTCACCGGCAGGCGGCTGTTCGGATCCAATCACATGGACTCCGAGCCGCTGACAAAATCCGACGCCGCCACGCTGAAATCCATTTACGGCGGCTACAGCTGGAACCGGCGGGCCATTCTGGTGAAATACAACGGCCGGGTGTACGCGGCCTCCATGAACGGCATGCCCCACGGCACCTGCCACATCAAGGACAACAGCTTTCCGGGCCATTTCTGCATCCATTTTTACGGCAGCAAGACCCACGGCACCAAGCGGGTGGATACCGGGCATCAAAATGCCATCGCCCGGGCCATGCGGGCCACATGGTAAAAGAATATTAACGTTCTTGGGGGAAACCTCTCTTTGGAGCCCAAAGAGAGGTTTCCCCCAAACCCCCTTCCGAGAAAGGCACATTCATCCCGGCAGAACACCATGCCGGGATTTTTTCATACCCGTTTGAAGAGGACCCAATAGCCCATCCCCTCTCTGCCCGGACGGTAACGGTAGCCCGGCAGCGGCGCCGGCGGCCGGTAAGCGTTCCCCGGCACCGCATAGGCAATGCCGGTCACCCGGTCTTCGTCTGTTCTCCAGCCCACAGCGCAGTACGCCGCCTGACGAATGGGCGAAGGCGCCCGCACAAAGCGCCATCCCGGCTCGTCAAAGGGCCGGATGGGCGGGCAGGCGAGCCGACAGCGCCGGATATCCTCCGTGCCCCGGGGCCAGATCAGGGGTGGCAGGGCGTCCACCGGCGCGCCTGGACCCGGGGCACGCAACGCTGCGGCTTTTTCCCGAAAAGAAGGGAGCGGGATCGCCGCGTCCCGCGCAGACGCAGGCATGGATACATCGGCCCGGAGCACCTCTTCCTTCCGGGAAGGCAGGGCATCTTCCCGGGACAGGCACAGCGCCTCCATGGGCTCTTCAGGCGTGGACGGATCGGGAAGCGCCTTCGCGGCTCTCTCCCTTTCCAGGCAGCCGCAGGCGAGCAGATAGCCCTGCTCTTCCCCCTCCCACAGCACCACGCAGTTTCCCCGGGCTACAAACACCATCTGGGAGATGGCGCAGGAAAACACCGCGCAGCCCTCCCCATCGACCGTTTCCTCCCCCAGTTTCTCTCCACCGGGCAGCCCTCGCAGGGCATAGCTTTCTCCCGGCGTCAGGCCGCCGGCAAAGAGCCTGCCCATCTCTCCCATTTCCCGGATATGTCCCGACGCTCCCTGCCTTCCCCGCATCAACCGATAGCCCAGCTGCGCCATTTTCCTCCCCCGCTTTCCTTTCATCCTATGCATCCGCAGCCTCGCGGCATGCTTGCACAGCGCAGGCTTTTCGGATATAATGGGTGGGAAAGGAAAGAAAGGAGACCGCCATGCATATCCTGATCACCAACGACGACGGCATCTTTTCTGACGGCCTGCGCACCCTGGCCGAAGGGGCGCTGCGGCGGGGGCACAAAATCACCATCGCCGCGCCCAGCAGCCAGTGCAGCGCCAACAGCCAGCATATCACCCTGACCCATCCTTTGCTGGTGCATGATATTCCCTGGGAGGGCGCGGCCCATGCCTTTGCCGTGGAGGGCACGCCCACCGACAGTGTGCGCGTCGGCCAGGTGCTGGCGGATGAGCCGATTGATTTCTGCCTCTCCGGCATCAACAAAGGCGACAACGCCGGATCCGCCGTATATTACAGCG
>CAZQAM010000317.1:0-2962 GCA_964591355.1 uncultured Oscillospiraceae bacterium | reverse complement strand
ATATGTGCTTTTGAAGCGGCCCCAAAAAGTTAGAATCATGCAATGAAAAGTATAAGGCCTGCTTTCTGTGAAGAACAGGAAGCAGGCCCTTGCGTTTTGCCTTGATACAGCGGCGGCAGCAATTCCGATGCGCCGTTCACTCAGTTTTTAAATTCCGGTTCGGGGCTGCGGCCATGGAAGCCCCAAGCGCCCGTCACCGGAGGCTTTACTCCGCCGTCAGCTGATCCAGGATCGCCTGCACGTCCGCATAGCGCGGTTCGTCAGCAGATCCGTGAAAAGCGAAAAGATAGACAACGCCGTCCGCCGCGCCGACAGCGTAAATATTTCCGCTGTTTTCGCCGCAGTAAAACAGGATACCGCTGTGGGTTTCCTCTTTCATGCCCTCGGTGTTCAACCCCGCCAGGGCGGCCAGCGAATCCTTGCTGAATACCGCGGTATCCAGATCCTCCTGGGTCAGATTCCGGGCCGCCAGCTGCTGCCTTCCCGCCTCCGGGATGCTGCTCCACTGGTCATGGCGCAGGATCATCAGCCTGTCCTCGCCGTCACAGGCAAAGATCAGCATGCCGTTTTCATCCTGGGTCCTGTTCCACCCTTCCGGCACGGGAAAGGACAGCGGCGTCATGGGATCGCGGTAGACGGTGCCCGCCTTGCCGTTTTCCAGTTCCGCCGCCTGGGCGGCTTCCGCTTCCGCCTTTTCCACTTCCCGGACACTCTCGATCACAGGCTGGCTCTCCCGGGCCACGGTGCCGTTGTTATCCTGCACCGGCGTGACCTGGCAGATCTTGTCCACGATCCACATGCCGGAAAGCACCTGGCCAAAGGCGGCGTAGCTGCCGTCCAGATGCGGCGCTTCGGCGTGCATGATGAAAAACTGGGAGGACGCGCTGTCCATCATCTGGGAGCGGGCCATCGACAAAACGCCCCGCCCGTGCTTCAGGGGGTTTTCCACCCCGTTCTGGGAAAACTCCCCCTTGATCTGGCGGCCGCTGCCGCCGGTGCCGTTGCCCTGGGGATCGCCGCCCTGGATCATGAAGCCGGAGATGATGCGGTGGAACGTAAGCCCATCATAGAAGTGCTCCCCCGCCAGGGTCAGAAAGTTTTCCACCGTAATGGGCGCCGTGTCAGGATACAATTCCGCGTACAGGTCGCCGTAATCCTTCACCGTGATGCGCACATAGCGGGTACCTGCGGCATCCTCCGCCAGGGCGGGCAGCAGCGCCGTCAGCGCAAGCAGCAGCGCCAGCAGCATGGAAAGCGTTTTCTTCATGATCATTTCTCCTTTATTTTTCCTGGAAGGCCGTCCCTTCCAGGTTCTCTTCGGCAGCGGGGCTCACACCCGTCAGATCGGAAAAGGCGACGCGGGTGCCGTCCTCCAGCATCAGCCACTGTTCCCATTCATCCAGCTTTTTGAGACGGCCCGTCCGCGTCACGTATTCCCCGCCATCCTTGGACGTGTCCTGCTGAAAGAACGTAATGCGGATAAGCGGCCTGCTTTTCACCTGTTCTTTCAGGGCCTGCAGCTGCGCGTTCAAAAGCTGATCCCCTTCTTCGTCGGGGCCCAGGCGGCTGCCGGTCCATCGGGCGGCCTCCTCAATGGCGTCCTCATAGCCGCTCAGCGACGCAAAGGGAGAAAACTGGGCCGCCCGGCTGTCCCTGGACAGGGGCGGATGCCCCGGCGAATCGGGACGCCGCAAATGAAGAATATCGTCATACCGGGGATCCCGCTCCATCCCGCCGCCTCCCCTCCGTCAGTATTTCATCACCAGTTTGATCGCCTTCCCCGCCAGATCCACCGCCGGGCCGCCCAGGGCGCGCCGGGCTTTTTTCAGCATCTCCCGGATGGGAATGCCCTGGGGGCAATGGCTTTCGCACTTGCCGCAGCCTACGCAGTTTTTCGGCGACGTGGAATCCTTCCGGAGGGCGACGCACATGAAATATTCCCTGATCCCGGAAATTTTCCCTTCGGCGGCATACCGGTTATAGGCAGAAAACGTGCCGGGAATATCCACGCCCTTGGGGCAGGGCATGCAGTAGCGGCAGCCGGTGCAGCCCACCTTCATTTTGCCGTTGATGGCTTTCACCGCATCCCGCAAAAGCGCGTATTCTTTTTCCCCGAATTCCCCGATGCGCGCATTCGACGCGGCCCGGCAGTTTTCCTCCACCATCTCCACGGAATTCATGCCGGACAAAACGCAGGTCACTTCCTCCTGATTCCACAGCCAGCGGAAAGCCCATTCCGCGGGGCTGCGCCGCACCGGGTATTCCCGGAAGCGCGCTTCCGCGTCCGGCGGCAGGTTTTTCACCAGCTTGCCGCCCCGCAGGGGCTCCATGATGATGACCGGCAGCCCCTTTGCCGCTGCATGCTTCAGCCCGGTCACCCCGGCCTGGGAATGCTCGTCCAGATAATTGTACTGGATCTGGCAGAAATCCCAGTCATAGGCGTCCACCAGGCGGCAGAACATATCGGAATTCCCGTGATAGGAGAACCCCACCTGCCGGATCTGCCCCTGCTTTTTCTTTTCTTCCAGCCATTCCGGGATGCCCAGGCCCCGGAGCCGGTCCCAGGTCTTTATATCGGTGAGCATGTGCATCAGGTAATAATCCACATGGTCGGTGCGCAGGCGCCGGAGCTCCTCCTCGAAATATTTTTCGGCGCTGTCCGGGGTTTTGAGCAGATAATGGGGCAGCTTCGTGGCGATATTCACCCGATCCCGGGCGCCGTTCCTTTCCAGGATCTCCCCCAGCGCGGCCTCGCTGCCGGGATAGATGTAGGCGGTGTCGAAATAATTCACCCCCGCGTCAATGGCGGCCATGATCTCCTTTTCCGCCTTTTCCAGGTTGATTCTCCCGGCTGTCGTGGTAAACCGCATGCAGCCGTAGCCCAGGATGGAAATTTTGTTGCCGTAACGGTCCGAGATCGGAAGAGCGTCGTGTAGGGAAAGAGTGTAGGATAGGGGGGTGG
>CAZQAM010000316.1:0-2963 GCA_964591355.1 uncultured Oscillospiraceae bacterium | reverse complement strand
AAACTCGCTGTCCCGCATCATGACGGGGCTGCTGGTGCCCCACTTTTGATCCAGGAACTGCCGGGTATTGATAAAATATACCTCGGCCTTAAACGGAGAATTGAAGCCGTATTTCCAGGACTGCAGCGCCGTCATGACGGGCAGGTTCTGGGTGGACAGGGTATAGCGGCCCGGCTGGAACACATCGGCGATCCTGCCTTCGTTCACCATCACGGCCACCTGGCTTTCCCGCACGGTGAGCTGGGCGCCCATCATAATTTCGCGGCCGTTGGTATCAAACCGATGCACCATGACGCTGCTGGAAGGATCCTTCCATTCGATGACGTTGATAAACTGGGAAGTCAAAGCGTTGAACAGGCCCATGTTTCCTTCCTCCTTGCTCATTTTTCCTGGGGCGGGCAGAGCAGCTCCTGCACACTGTCCAGCCAGGCGGATTGAATCACGTTGAGATCCAGGTTCAGGTATTCCTTGATTTTCAGAATGCTGTCGCGGATATGCGCGTCGGTCATGGCGCCCAGGGCGTCGATGCTTTCCGGCTCTTTTCCGTGCATGGGCATGCAGACGATGCGGATATGCCGGGGCGTGAGCACTGCCACAGCGTAATAAATACCTTCCACGTAGCGGCCGAAGAAATTATTGCGCAGGGCGCTTTCCAGCCGCTGCTGCGCATGTCCGCTGTGGCTGGCCAGGTATACATCCCCCTGGGGCATATCGATCTCGTACAGGATGCTGGGATGATCCAGACTCACGTGGGAGCGGATCAGCTTGAAAGAGCGCTTGACCGCTTCCCAGTCCTGCAGTTCGCCGGCCAGCAGGGCGTGCACCAATTCGTCCCGCTGGATGGTGAGCATGGCTTCCTCGTCATAATACTCGTCGGCAAAATCGGCGTGCAGCCGGTTCAGCACGGCTTGAAGTTCCCGGAGCACCTGCATTTGCTTTTCTTCGCTGTCGCACACAGCGTAGATGGGCAGGCTGGGCCGCCCGTAGCGCAGGAAGCGCTTGATGGGCATGGCGTCCGGCCGGGGCAGCAGATAACCCACGGCGTCAACGGGCTTGGAGTTGATCAGATCGATGCCTTCCTGAGCGGAAGAAGCGATGATGGGGGTGCGGAAACCGGCCTTTTGCCAGTCGATCTGTTCCCTGAACAGGCGTTGTATGTCCTCCCGGTCAGTCACCAGCAGCAGCTTGTACATGCATGTCCTCCTTCATCAAGGCAAACATCTTCCCGATTATTATACCACAGAAAACCGCGGATGACAACGGCCTGTATTTACGGATGATACAGCTTGTGGCTCTGGTAGCGTGGATCGCAGGTGAGGTTGATTTTGAGGCGGCGGAAGATCTTGTCGTCCACCTGGGACAGAATAACGGTGGAGTGGGCTTCGCAGCCTGCCAGCTGGGGCAATTGGGCCATGGCGCGGGCGGCGTTTTCATCGGTGGCCGCGCAGATGGACAGCGCCAGCAGGATCTCATCGCTGTGCAGCCGGGGATTGTGATTGCCCAGATAGCTGCATTTGAGCGTCTGGATCGGCTCAATGACGGTGGGGGAAATGAGCTGGATTTTTTTCTCGATCCCCGCCAGCGCCTTCAGCGCGTTGAGCATCAAAGCGGCGGAGGGCCCCAGCAGCGCGGTGGTCTTTCCGGTGATCAGGCGGCCGTCGGGCAGCTGGATGGCGGTGGCTTCGTTGCCCGTTTCCTGTGCCCGGTTCCGGGCCGCGGCGATCACGGGCCGGTTTTCGTCGGACAGGCCCATGCTCTGCATCAGCCGCTGCAGCTTTTCCACGTCGGCTTCCCGGGCGTGCCCCTGCCTGACGGCGCAGCGGGCGATGTAATAGCGGCGGATGATCTCCTGCAGGGCGGCGTCGCGGCAGACCGCGTCGTCGACGATGCAGTTGCCCACCATGTTGACGCCCATATCGGTGGGGGATTTGTAGGGCGAAGTGCCGTAAATGTGCTCGAACAGGGCGTTGAGCACGGGGAAAATCTCGATATCGCGGTTGTAATTCACCGTGGTCTGGCCGTAGGCCTCCAGATGGAAGGGGTCGATCATGTTCACGTCGTCCAGGTCCACGGTGGCGGCCTCGTATGCGGCGTTGACCGGATGGTTGAGGGGCAGATTCCAGATGGGGAAAGTTTCAAACTTGGCATAGCCCGCCTGAATGCCCCGCTGATGCTCCTGGTAAAGCTGGCTCAGGCAAGTGGCCATTTTCCCGGAGCCGGGGCCCGGCGCGGTGACCAGGATCAGAGGCCGGCTGGTTTCGATGTATTCGTTGCGCCCGAAGCCCTCGTCGCTGACGATGCGGCGCACGTCGTAGGGATAGCCTTCGATGGGGAAATGCCGGAACACCCGGACGCCCAGGTTTTCCAGCCGCTGCTTAAAGGACGCCGCCGCGCTCTGATCCTTCCAGCGGGTCATCACCACGCTGCCCACGTACAGGCCGATGGCCCGGAACGCGTCGATGAGGCGCAGCACGTCCTGGTCGTAGGTGATGCCCAGATCGCCCCGGACCTTGCTTTTTTCGATGTCGTCGGCATTGATGGCGATCACCAGCTCCGCCTGATCCTTCAGGTTCAGCAGCATCGATACCTTGCTGTCCGGCCGGAAACCGGGAAGCACCCGGGAGGCATGGTAATCGTCAAAAAGCTTGCCGCCGAATTCCAGATACAGTTTGCCGCCAAAAGCCGCAATGCGCTCCCGGATGTGCTCCGACTGCATGGCGGTATACTTGTCATGATCAAATCCGATCCGCATGGCCGTATTTCCCCTCCGCGCTGAAATCAATACAAAATTTATTATAGCATGAGCAGGCCGCGGAAACAAGCGAAGAAACGGGACAAAAAACGAAAAAGCGCATAAAAAACAGAAGGCCGGGGCCTCCGCGGTCCCGGGCCCCGCGGCAGGGGCCGCCTGTCCGCAGCCTCAATCGGCGCAAGTCCGCGCAGCGGACATTGCTTGTTTCGGC